>DRLX01000103.1 GCA_011322715.1 Desulfobulbaceae bacterium | reverse complement strand
TCTGTTCATGCCCCTGCACCATCACTTCATCAATATCACCATCCATGCCGGAGAGATGGAAAGCGACGACAAGATCTGGCAGGCCCTCTATCTCCTTCACGCCAAACGGATAGGCCATGGCCTCAAGCTGGTCAACAACGCCCGGATGATGGACTATGTTCGCGATTACGGCACTGCCGTGGAGATGTGCCCGTCCTCCAATATCCAGACCAATGACTTCATGCTCGCCAGCGAACAGGCAGGAAGCCGATACCCCCTGGAAGCCTACCTTGACCATGGTATCGAGGTCACGATCAATACGGACAACCTCGGCATCTCCGCCACCCGGCTTTCGCGGGAATACTGGCTCGCAGGTCGTCTCAGCCGGAAGGGCCTGAGCCGCTGGCAGATCCTCAAGCTGGTCCGCAATGGATTTCGGGCCGCCTTTCTGCCGAAGGACAGAAAGGACCGGCTGCTCAAACAGGTGGACCGGCAGATATTTCAGATAGTTATGGACAATTTTTTCCCAGAGGCAAGTGCGTGATGGAACAGGTTTTCTGTATAGCCAGAACAGATCTTGAAACGGTTTTCTCCAGCCCTCTGCCCACCGAGGCGCTTCCAGGCCCTGCCCTGGAAACCGTGCTTTCGCTGCCGCACCATTTCATCGACCGCGAGGCTGCCGAACAAGATCCGGCCTACAAGCAGATCATCCCCTACCAGCTCTTCCAGTGCCGGGAACGCTTCCTTGCCTATCACCGCGGCAGCAGGGTGGGGGAACAGCGGTTGTCCGGACGGATGTCCCTGGGCATAGGCGGCCACCTGAACCGCATGGACAGCCGATCCGGACGAATGGAGATGTCCGACTACGAAAATGGCCTGGCCAGGGAGCGGGCCGAGGAACTGGTCTGCCGGTGCGCGATCACCACCTGTTTCATCGGCTGGATCAACGACGAGTCGGACGCGGTGGGCCAGGTGCACCTGGGCGCGGTCCACCTCTGCCGGGTCCGGGAGGAGGACCAGGTCAGGCTGCGAACCGGCGGCGAGGACCTCCACGGCCATGGCTGGTGGACCATCGACCAGATCCGGGAGCAGGCGTCCCGGTTCGAGCCCTGGTCCCGGCTGGCCCTTGACCTGGTCATCCAGGAAAAAAATTTTTTTCGAAAAAAAGGCCAGGCTGACCGTAAGGTACAGTGAACAGGACAGAGGTGCCGGTTGTAGTCATATTTGCATGGAGAGGAACCATATGAAAATAAATGAGAACACATTACAGGCTGTAAGTATTGCCGCCTTTTTACACGATATCGGCAAATTCGCCGAGCGTGCACAGGCTGTTGCAATGGGTGATAAAGATATGGTTGAGCAGGAGTACAGATATGCCCACGCCCACCATACCGAAATTGCCCTGAAAATTCTTTTTTCAATCGAGCAGTTGGAACAGTCTGTCGGTGAAGATGCCGAGCAGAATATTCTGAACCTGGCAGCGCGCCATCATAAGCCCAGAAATATTCTTGAAAAGATAATCGCCCAGGCAGATCAGATCGCATCCGGGCATGAACGGGCAACCGGAGATGAAAAGTCTGGTTATGACACTGGTGGGCGTGAGCGGAAAAGGCAGACCCCAATGCTGAGCATCCTTTCCCGAATCCGGTTAAAGAATGCACCTGCCGATCCGGAAGGGGACTGGCGCTATAGAATCGGCAAGGCTGGTGCAGCAGCAACTACCAGTAACTTTGAAAACTTCTTCCCGGTCGAAAAGGAACAGTATACTTTCGATAGAGTAGAACAAGATTATCGCACACAATGGGAGGATTTCAAGTCAGCAATCAAACCGTCGGGCGATCTCGGGTTAGATCTTTTCGGTCATTTCTCGACCATCATAGCCATATGCAGAGAGTTTCAGTGGTGCCTACCCGCTTCGACCAGGAAACAGGAGCTGCCTGACGTTTCTCTCTATGATCATCAGAAAATCTGCGCGGCCCTGGCATCCTGTCTCTACTGTTATCATACAGATCATAACACCCTGACCGAGCACGAATTATTTAATCGTGAACAGGAAAAGTTCATCCTTTTCTGTGGAGATATCAGTGGAATACAGAAGTTCATTTACCAGATCTCCTCCAAGGGAGCTTATCGGACACTCAAAGGTAAATCCTTTTATATCCAGATGTTGGCCGAAATTCTGTCTTGGGAGTTCGTTGAGTATTTTTCATTGACGCAGACCAACATACTTTATGCCAGCGGAGGAAAATTTTACCTCCTGCTACCCAATCTTCCCGAAGTGGAGGAAAAGCTCGGAAAACTGCAGAACTCGGTGAATCGCGAACTGCTGGAAAAATTCAATGGTGAGCTCTACCTCCGTGCCGGGTACAGGGCACTGTCGGCCAATGACCTCACCCGGAAAAGCGGACGTACGCTCTATCGCATCTGGGACCAGTTGACCAGGCAGCTGGTTTACCAGGACCGACAGCGGTATTCCACGCTTGCCACTGATGACTACGACAGCCTCTTTGGTGTTCACCCCGAAGAGAAACTCAAGTCCTGCGAGGTCTGCCACAGCACAGTTCCGGATAAGACAGACAAGGTCTGCTCAAACTGTGATGAGATGAAGAAGCTGGGGCGGCAGCTTGGCACGTCATCCTGGATCGCTGTTGCCAGGGAGGACAATGCCCTTGGCAGTACCGGGAAACCTTTCAGGATTCTTGACAGATATATATGGTTGCTTGAAAAACCACCAGAATCCCTCACCGGCAAAAATGTTGTCCTGTTGGGGATCAACGCCCGAAATTTCTATGATCAGCCCCTGAAACTGCAGAGCCAGGCGCTGATCAACAGCATCCCGTTTATCCTTGGCTCTTCCCATCGTTTTGACACCACCTTTGATAAAATTGCCAGGCGGAGCAAGGGAGGTTTCAAGAGACTCGGTGTCCTGCGCATGGACGTGGATAGCCTGGGAAAAATTTTCAGCGAGGGGCTGGAGAATTATCAGCATGGTCTGCTTGAAGATACCACCAGGTTTCACTCCCTTGGCAGAATCACCACTTTGAGCTGGCAGTTGAGCAGATTTTTCGGTGCGGTATTACCGGCCATGATTGCACGAAATCCTGACTGGTGTGACAGGGTAACTGTCGTTTATTCCGGCGGCGATGACCTCTTCCTGCTTGGATCCTGGGACGCATTGCCGGAAGTTGCGCTGGAAATTCAAAAACAGTTTTCCGCTTTTGCCTGTCACAACAGTTCATTCAGCCTTTCCGGAGGACTTGTGATCACCAAGGGAAGCTTCCCGGTTTATAAAAGCGCTGATATGGCCGGAGAGGCTGAAACAGCCGCAAAAACCAACATGACTGCTTTCATGAAGACCGGGGATTTGGTCAGGAAAAGCTCATTTACTTTTTTCGATATCCCCATGCATTGGCAGGAGTATGCCGCCATTGCCTCTGTTGAGCAAAAACTGACAACCATTGTTGGAAAAAAAGAAAATTATCCGCTTTTGCGTCGTCTACGCGAAATCGCACTGTCCTGGCACAGGAGCAGGGAGTATCTCAAGCGAACGCAGCATAACAGAACATTGGAGGAAATTCATGAGCAGATTCAGGCGGAAAAATGGCGATGGCGGATGGTGTATTCACTTTCCCGTTTTGCAGAAGGAAAGG
>DRLX01000102.1 GCA_011322715.1 Desulfobulbaceae bacterium | reverse complement strand
GGTTATTAAAATGCTGTGCTACCGCCCATACCCGTTCCGGGGTACTGAGATTAAAAAGCATATAATAGGCAATATAAATAAAACCGGCTTTAGCCACGAGTAATATCGCTCGACCGACAAAGAGTGAATTAACAGCCTTTCTTGTGAGATTACCCACATAATATCGGCTGATATAAATGCAGAGTAACGTGTTTATAATTAACGGAAAATACGGCACCGACTCTAAAACAATCGTCAAGAAAAGATCGGACGTATTAAAAACAAAGGGCAGCAGGTAGAAGGAAAAGACAGGAAAGAGCAGAATCAAAAAAAGTCCTTCTTTAAAACCGCTGGTTGCACCGATTCTAAAAAAATCCAGCGATCCTTCCAAGGTTAGAAATTCTGCCGGTATTTCCTGGCCCTGCCCCTCAATCACATAAAACTGTTGAATTTCTGAAATGGCGCTGATCAATCCCCTGGGACGTATATTTCCTCCACCACCACCAGTTGTAATAATTGTGGCATTTGGGCTGTAATCATTGCGAGATGCGGGCATTTTTTTTAATCCTCATTTAAAAAAGGTTCTACTGATTTAAAGTTTTTCAAAATACCGGACTTTTCATTCTCCATTTCGGCAATAGAACCAAAAGCCTCCGCATGAAAGGGAGTATAGAACCCTTTCATGGTCTTGCCACCGGTGGTGATAGTGAAGTAGCCTCCAAAATATTGGTCTTTAATCAATTCCCTGGCTATCACCCCATGTTTTACTCGCAGGTGATCAACAACCGTAAACAGCACCTGTCGCATATTCGTATCATCAGCGGCCATGGTGGCAATATCCATTGCTCCGGCCTGTTCAGCCAGCTTTCGTGCAACTTCTTCAATCGCCTTGGCCTGAAAATAGACGTATCCATCTGACATAGAGAAGGCCATGAACCGACGGCCTGTGATCCGGTTAATATATGGTTTTAAGGCATCCAGGAAAGCCTGGGCATCGAACCAGGCTGAAATATCAATTCGGTTTGGGGTATTCCCTATTTTCTTTTTGACGGGTTCTTCTTCGCCGTAAATGTCAGCCTGAGCCCGCCATGCAGCATCTGATCCTTGGGCAGAGGAGGAGTTTTTTATTTTCACAGGTGCTGAAGGAGGAGAGGCAGACTCAGGCTGAACAACGGGTTTTATACTATCTGTTTGTATATCTTTTTTTATATCGTTTTCGCTATCTTGCTCCGGAATTGGATTTGATTCTGCAAGCTGTTCAACAGCCCATTCCAGTTCCTTTTGCCGGGCCAGTTGATCCGCCTTTTTCAGGGTCTGCCCGAGTAACCCTTCCGGCCTTTTATGGTGCAGCTTTATAGCTCTGGAAATTTCCTCTTTCCTGACAAGTTGTTTGAATTCGTTAATCTCAGCCAACACCCGGCCGGCAGCCAGGGGATGTTCACCCAGACTGTACAAATGCCCCTTTATGGATGGCAATTTACCAAGGTCATGGCCCAGGGCCGCGATCATCGTGTCCGGGATCACATGGTTGGCATTTTCATTACGCAAGAGATTGATGGTTTCCAAGGCTACGTTCAACGTATGATCAAGTAAAGAGGTCTTCCCAAGCAGGGTGTAGGTGTTTGAATCCCAGGAGGCCTCCACATCGTCGGCAGCATTGACCACGGAAGAACACCCCCCTTCCCGTTCCAGCAGCAATAAAATTTGATAACAAACATCCTTCTGCCGAGAAGCCTTTTTGAACCAAGGAGCCTGATCAATATATTCATCGAAAAATTCTGCTATTTTTTCATCCTGAAAGTTGTAGCTCTTTATATTTCGCTTGCCGGAATCTATTGCATCCCGCCAGATTGGGGCAAGGTCACTAATCTGGATTTTTCCGGTTTCTTTGCTTTTGGCCCATAGCCTCGACAATTCTTCAAGGGTCACTGAAACTTCTTTTGAGGGCTGTATAGCTGTTTTTTTCTGTCGGCCCTGGCGTAAAGCAACAACAGCGATGCCGCCCAATAAAACAGTACCTCCCAAAAGTATTGAATTAACAATGTCCATTTATTGATTTTCCGTGCGCATACTATGGGTTCCGACATCAGGGAAGATTACCTTGATAGAGGAATCGGTAACATCGGCGGTTACTCCACGAAACATCCCGGAATAGGTTGTCAAAAAAAACTGCCTCGGGTCCATATTCAAAATTTCGGTGTGATTGATCCGGACCTCTTCCGTCTCTCGGATAGACAATCCACCCCCCAGGGAGATAATAGGGCTGTATGACCGTTTCTCTCCGAGATGGGTCGAGACATATTGTGCTGTTTTGGAATCCGGCACCCGCATGAATATTTTTGTATTGCAGTTGTCGAGAATGGTATTGGCCCGGTCCATGCCGATCTCTGCATAAAGCTGGCTGATTGACTGGCAGTAACCATGGATGTACACCCCTGCCCCACCGGCTTTTGCGAACAGATCCTCGATGCCGTGATAGAGAACCGACTGTGCTTCGTCCACATGTAGAGACAGCGCGGGGTTGACCGTTTTGCCACTAGAGTACCTGCGGCCAACAAAAGCCTGAATCATTGAAATAATGACCTTGCCGGCCGTATAGGCTGCTCGTTTGGTCAGTAGAGAGCCTAACTGCACCACCAGGATAATCCCCTTGCCCTGTTCAAGTCGCTGGATAAAGCGATTTTCGTCGGCATTGCCGATAATCCTGCCCACATTGCCAGAGGTCAATTCGGTAAGAGCTACACGGAGTGAGCTTGCCACTTTAGAGTAATAGTCGGCCGGGGTCGCCAGGATTTTTTCCATATCCATGGTCAACTGTTTCGCGTCCGGTGTGTCGATGTAGTCAACTTGGTCCTTTAATCTTTCCAGATCGTTATGACTGATATGATTTTTAATATCGTTAAGATTGAAAGATGGGGCGGTTTCCCCTGCCTCCGCAAGCATTATTAACGCCTGCACCACCACAAGAGAAACCTCGTAGGCAACTCCGAAAAAATAAGGCTCTCTACCAACAGCAACCCCGGCAGTAATATGAGCCACCAGCTCCTCGATCATATAATAGGAAGAAAGCGGGTCAAGGATTGCGCTATATTCCGGAAAAACAGGCGTAATCAACATCAGGTCTTCTTGTCTTCCGGTTTCAAAAGCTACCTGAACAATTTTAGAAAACAGGTCAATGTCGCCTTTAGGATCAATAGCGACAACGGAATATCCCTTACGAATATCCTGTTCAATGATATTCTCCATGGTCCTGGTCTTGCCGACCCGGGTCGTACCGAAGCACCAGAGGTGTCCCTTGCGAAAGCTGTCCGGATACCCCAGGGATATAATTTGATCGGGTTGATCCAGGTGGACACCTTGACCAAGATGTGTCCAGAGTTTTTCCTTTTTAG
Source organism: Desulfobulbaceae bacterium (assembly GCA_011322715.1). Taxonomy (GTDB): domain Bacteria; phylum Desulfobacterota; class Desulfobulbia; order Desulfobulbales; family Desulfobulbaceae; genus DRLX01. Next base: position 192 of record DRLX01000102.1, on the reverse strand, counting down.
GCTTTGAAAAAATCATTTTTTCTTATTTTGACCTGGATATGCTCGTTCAATTCCCGGGCTGCAGCCAGGATGATCTTTTTAGGTATAAAGTCGCTTGTTTCCACGAAACTTTTCCGACCGACATATCGTTTCAAACAACGAATTTTAGTGGTACCGCTCAATTTCGACCGTATCAGTTCCTCAACCAAATAT
>DRLX01000101.1 GCA_011322715.1 Desulfobulbaceae bacterium | reverse complement strand
CAAGACCGCTGAGCAGTGGAATATGCTCAGGTTCGCCCATGAGAACAAATACGGTATCAACACCATCGTCAAAGAGGGTAACAAAAAGGGTAAGGTTGTTATTTTCGCCCGTAGTGTCCTTGGAGATGCCTCCACCGGAAATTACTGGGACAAGGGCACATCCATCAAACTCAACAAAGAAGACGGCACCTTTACCGCTTCTTTTATGACCTATCGTGACACCCCGCCCAACACCGGTTTTGACGTTTATGTCAATGGCGAGAAAAGCGGCCATTATGTTGTTGAAAAGAACGGTTTCTGGCTGGCCAAAGGCTATCGGTACATGAATCCGCTCTGGATTGTCATCGGCGCCATTGCCGTCGGTACTTACTTTTCCATGATCGGCGCCGCCGGTGGTATGCTGATGGGTGCCTTCCAGGCCCTGGTTATCCAGACCGCTGGTCCGATCGGTATCAATGCAGCCAACGTCCTGCGACCTTCAAATATTGCCCTGACCTTGTTCTCACCCCTGGGTTCTTTCTACCGCTTTGCCGTGGTTGAAAAACGTGTTGCCTGGCCGGTAGGACTCTCATTCGGCGCCGGTATCTTTATTGGTTCCATCTGGCTCGGTACCTATGTTACCCAGTACGTTTCCATGAAGGCCTATAAAGAATATCTTGGTATTCTTGTTGTCCTGATGGGTATCAAGACCCTCATGGAAATGACACCGGCAGCCATGAACAAGAGAAAAAATATCAAGGCCATGACCCAGAAATTCAACGCTGCCGTCAAAAAAGCCAAAGAGACCGGCGGTGCTGTTGAAATGGGTTCCATTGAGCCTGTTAAATCCGGTCTTACCGATTACCGCTTCAAGTTCTGGGGCGAGGAGTTCAGGATCAATCCTCTCCTGTTTGCCATTCTTGGTATTATTGTTGGTATCGTATCACGTGCCTTTGGTATCGGCGGCGGTTTTCTGTTAGTGCCGATGATGACCACCATCGCTGCTCTGCCGATGTATGTAGCCGTACCGATCTCCCTGATCGGAACCTGTTTTTCAAGTATCGGTTCCTTTCTCGGTTATGTAATGAACGGTTACCTGCCTGACCTGGTTCTTGCCGGCGCTATCATCATCGGTGGCTTTGCCGGTGGTATGCTTGGCAGCCGTGCACAGAAAATGTTTTCTGAGATGACCTTGAAGGTTATCCTGGCCTGTACCCTGTTCTTCCTGTTCTTCCGTTTCATGAAGATCGAGTACTGGATTTAATTTTTTTTATTCTTTTTAATTCATTCCGGCGGAATACATTTCCGCCGGAATGAACCTATTGTGGAGACCCCTGATATGGATGCATTCATGGATAGCATGTGGAATTATATAATGGCCATGTTTCATTTTTCAGCTTCACTGCTGGATCAGGTGTTGGCACCGCTACATGTCTTCGGCCCTGTTTTTATTTTGACGCTGCTTGCCGTTATCACCGTCCTGATTACCAGGACACTCAATAAATATATTATTACCAAACGATATATTGAGTTGGAGAAAGAGTTCCAGTACTGGTACAAAATCCGAGAAGAAGCCATGAAGGGGCCGGACTATGACAAGGCCAAAGGAATAGCTAAAAATATCGATCAGGCAAAGTTAAACCGTGTCTATTATGATTATTTTCTTGAAGGTTTTTTGTTGGGCCTGGCTCGAAATATCCTGCCGGTTTTTCTCATGGTTGCCTACATTAATGAGTCGTTCAGGTCTGAGGAGTTATTACGATTATTCGGTAAGGAGTACCTGTTTTCCCTCCCTGCAACAGGAGGAAAAGAACTCTTGGTCGGATCCGTCTTTTTTTACATTATTGCCCTGGTGCTGACCCATCTGGCTTGGGCCGTTATCAAGGGGATCGTCAAAAAAAAAGGTAACCTTCCCGAACAAGCTATTGACTCTATAACATCCGATGTTGTCTGATTATCGGAGCATATGAAAATATTTCTTCTGAGAGGAGGGGTTGATTGAGTTAGTTGGATAAAAAAAATATTATCCCGTTCGTTCTATTTGGCAGAGATTGCTCTTGTCGGTTGTAGAAACGGTAAGAGGAATCGGTGGAGCGCACCGGATAGCTTACATGTTTCTATCTACGGAGGAGAACAATGAAAAAAAACGTGTACAGTATGTGCGGGATGTGTACTGTCCGCTGCCCAATCCGCGTTGAAGTCGAGGATAACGAGGTAGTCTGGCTGGAGGGCAATCCATACCTGCTTGGCGGTGCCCTGTGTGCCAAGGGGTCTGCAGGCACGGCCCTTGTCAAGGATGATGAACGTCCCCAGCAGCCTCTTATTCGCGAAGGAGGGCGGGGCGCAGGTCGATGGCGGAAGGCAAGCTGGTCTGAAGCCTTTGACTATGTTACAGAAAAGCTAAAAAAAATTAAGCAGGAATACGGCCCGGAATCCCTGGTCGTCTCATCACGAGGTGGTCCCTGGCAGGGAATGTATAAGACTTTCTGCCACGCCTTCGGCTCCCCCAATTACACCAATCATGACTCCACCTGTGGTCGCAATACCCACCATGCCAGTCTTTCCGTAAACGGCGTCGGTCGAAAGGGATTTGTTTACGATATAAAAAATTCAAAACACCTGGTTCTGTTTGGGCGCAATATGTTTGCCTCTTTGCGGATTGCCGAGAATCTTCAGACCATGGATATGCTGCAGAAAGGAGGCAGATTAACCTATGTTGATGTTCGGCAGACCATGACCGGGCTCAAAGCAACCAGGTTTTTCCAGGTCCGCCCCGGGACCGATTATGCCCTGACGCTTTCTTTTATCCATGAAATTGTCAAACGGCAACTTTATGATAATGTTTTTATTGAAAAGTATGTTACCGATTTTGAACAACTTTGCACATTTATTGAAGAATATACACCGGCATGGGCCGCTAAAGAGTGCGGGGTCAAGGAAAAATCGATCCTTGCCTTTATTGATGAAGTTGCCGAGGATATGCCACAGGTGATTTTTCACCCCGGCTGGATGCTTTCCCGCTACAAAGACTCATTTTATGCCAGTCGTGCCCTCCATATTTTAAATGTCTTGATGGGTAATATCGAAATCAAAGGTGGATTGATCATGCCCAAAGGACCAGGTGACTGTGGTAAACCAGGAATCAGAAATTTTGATTGCCCCAAGCCCGACATTAAACGGGCCGATGGTGTCGGTTGGAAATACAAACATTTCGACAAAGGGCCTGGTCTGCAACATCTATTTTTTGATGCCATGCGAACAGGTAAACCCTATCCGGTTAAGGCTTGGATCGCCATGCGTCATGATCCATTTACAGCCATGCCTGATCCACAGGCGCAAAAACTTGCCTTTGACAACTGTGACCTCCTGGTCTCCATCGACACCCATTACAGTGAGTTCGGCTGGTATTGCGATGTAATCCTCCCGGAATCAATGTATCTGGAAAGAGATAATCCTGTTTGTGTTCAGAAAGGGCCCAAACCGCGTCTGGCCGTTCGACGGAAGGCTGTGGAGCCTGTTTATGACACCAGACCCGGCTGGGAAATTTTCAAGGAGCTCGCTGATCGTCTTGATTTACAGGACTATTTTCCCCATTCCACGATTGAAGATATCTGGGCATGGCAGCTTGAACCGACAGGACTGACCATTGATGATTTCCAGGAAAAGGGATTTGTTGAACTGACGGATGAAGTTATCATGTATGATCGTGATAGCCTGGATGGAAAGATTAAAACCCCTTCCGGAAAAATTGAAATCATCAGCAGTAAACTGACCGATGCCGGTCTTGAATCACTTAAACCATATATCAGTCCTCCAAAACCCCCAAAAGGACAATTTCGACTTGTCTTTGGCCGCTCCGCCGTTCATACCCATGGCCATACGATTAACAATATCCTCCTGTACGAACTGATGCCGGAAAATACCTTGTGGATCAATACCAGGGTGGCATCCAAACTCAATGTCAAAGAAGGAGAGATTGTCGATGTTATTGCCGCTGACGGTTTTAAACAGCGTATTAAAGCCCATGTAACCGATTTTATTCATCCTGAGTGCGTTTTCACGGTACACGGCTTCGGCCGTCAGGTTCCTCTGCAGAGCAGGGCCTATCATGCAGGCATGAGTGACCAGAAACTGATGGTTGGTATGCTTGACAATTGGGACAGGGCCGGTGGTGGTATGAATCTTTGCGAGAGTTTTGTTACTGTACGCCGAAGCGCCAGAAATCCAAAACGGAGGGTTGAGTTATGAACAAGTATATGATCTATCTCAATACCAAAAGGTGTATTGGCTGTCACGGTTGTGAGATTCATTGCAAGGCAAACAAAAAACTTCCATTTGGCGCTATCCTCTGTGAAATTGATCACGAACCGCTTGTCTCTATAAAAGGAGTGCCGAAAACCGAATTTTCCTTTCGAAGCTGCTATCAATGCGATGATCCCTATTGCGCTTCTATCTGTCCTACCCAGGCAATCAGCAAGCGTGAAGACGGTATTGTACTGGTTGATGAGGAAAAATGCATCGGCTGCATGGCTTGTGCCGGTGCCTGTCCATGGGGTGTGCCACAACTCAACCAGGAAAAGAACAAAATGGTTAAATGTGATTTCTGTGTTGATCGGGTGGACATTGGGCTGAAGCCTGTTTGCGTAACCAAATGTACCACTCAGGCATTACGCTTTGTAACCCTGACAAGGTTTTAACCCGCATATTTCACAAGCGATCTGCTGTAAGGCCTGGAAACACCCTGCCTGCAGCGTTATAGTATAAAAAGTATTTTTCGAAATATTTCAATACATCTGCGGATCTTTTTCCGTGGTTCCTGCATTTATGGTGTTTTCAGACCATTCGGAACGACCTCTGTGAAATATGTGGGGTAACGGTTTCTTCCCCTTGCGGGGATCTGCAAAAAGAGTGTAAGGTGGGGAGATTTTTTAATCTCCCCATTTTTTTTATTTTTGATGTATTCTTTATGGAAACGTTTAATCGATTGCTTGACTGGCTTTATTTTGGTGTTATAACACCTCTTTTTCGTGCTGTTGGTTGGGTATTAAGCCTTGTTTTTATTCGGCCTCTTGCCTGGTTGCATACGCCGATCTGGTTGCATGTTGCATTGTTGGGAGCCCTCACAGCTGTTTTATCTCTGCAGATACGGCATGTACTTGGAGTTGATGAAAAAGTTGCCAAGTTTAATGCAATGTTTGCGGAAAAAAGGCGTCGCCAGCAAAATCTGCAGTTTATTCCCGATAAGTACAGTCGGGAGGCTTTGTACCGTGTGACCGATGATGAGTTGAATCATGATTTCAATACCTATCTGGCCAATCATTATGCCCGCTATGTAACTGTATATCTTCTACCGGTTT
>DRLX01000100.1 GCA_011322715.1 Desulfobulbaceae bacterium | reverse complement strand
TCCACCTCCGATGTGATCGGCGGACCCGGTGGGCCATCGAGCAGAGAGATCGGCGCCCGGGAGGCCCTGACCGATGAAAACGGGATCTTTGTTATTCCGTCATACACGACCATAATGAATCCCATTGCCAGGGAAAATGGAACACAATTTATCATTTTCAAGGCCGGTTATTCAGGATCAGGGGGAGGCAGGGTCTTACCCTTTACAATATGCAGAAATTCAGATCCCTACTATTTCCCTCCCAAATGTCATCCAAGAGTTCTTTTTTCCAAACCCATCGGCAGCAAGGAAGAGATCATCAAGAATCCACGCACGAGAGAGACGATCACCATTACCAACGGGATCGTGGAGTTGACCAGGCTGGATACGTGGAAGGAAAGAAGAAGGGCAAATATTGGCCCACCAATAGATCTGGACACGCCTATTCTCGAAAAAATGTTTTTTCAGGAGCTTGAATGGCTACGGAATCACAAGGGGTGGAGGAGAACTCAATAATGAAGAGATATAAAAGTATTTTTTTAATATGTGGCATTTTTTCCCTGTTGTCAGTTCCTCCGGTTCTGGCACTGAACGAAGACACCCATAAAGATATTCAGAAATTTCTCGGCAATATTGATAGTCCCATTGATGGATTCCTGCTGGATTCATTCATGAAAAATCAATTGGGCTTATCTGATGGCAAAGAAGAATTGTTTTTCAAACGTTCAGTTGTTAAATGGCTGGGCAAAGGAGGCCGGGAGGAAGATAAACCGCCCTGGACCATCCCCTATATCCGTTCGAGCAACCATTTTCATAATCCTCTGGAACCGGATCTTGATGAGGCCGGTTTCAGCGGTGTGCTGAATCTGCCGTTTTTTCTATCCGGAAATTCATCGGTGCTGTGGTCGCAATGGGAGGCCGGGGAACAATGGCCCGGCGGCCCCTATTCCTGGCACGATACCCGAGATTATTTTTTCCAGGCCCTGACCTCCACCGATCAATGGACGCGTGATAAGTATTTTGCCCTGACCTTTATGGGAGTGGGCCGGGTCATGCACCTGATCGAGGATGTGTCCGTGCCCGAACACGCAAGGGACGACGGCCATTACGCGGACGCTTATGAAGCCTATGTGAAACGGATGACACTGGCTGAAGAACGACCTGCCATATACTTCTCCAAATTTCCCCCCTTTACCTTTACCAAGTCAGCCCAGGCCCAGCCCAGCCCCTTCCAGGACCCGAGGGCGTCGGTGCCCATAGCCCGGTTGTTCGACAGCAACCTGTATACCGGCGCAAATCCGGCTATTACCATGCAGGCCGACATCGGGCTCTCCGAATACACCAACGCAAATTTTGTCTCCGGCCAGACCAGGGTCAAAGACGGTACGTTTCACCCCTTTAACGATACGCAGTTTCCCTACCCCTCACTGCACAGCGTAATGGTTGAGGACCGGGAAATTCCGGACAATTTTTCGCCTAACGATACGGTCAAGCGGCCCTATTACGTAAAAACCGACGATGGCGACACCGGTTACCTGCTGGCCGGGGTTTCTTACTTTGATTACTATGACCAACTGGCCGGTGTCGAGGAACAGGTCGAACATATTCCGCCCATGGATGACAACGTCTTCAAAGACTATGCAGACAGGCTGATGCCCCGGGCCATCGGCTATGCCGCCACCCTGATGGAATATTTTTTCCGGGGCAGGCTGGAGGTCACCGATGCAGATCTGGAGATCACGAACACGGACGATCACCCGAATTTCGGCTATGACCGGGTGACCGTGCATGCCAGGAACGTCACCTGGGAGAATGAGGGGATCGACAGCGAGGAGATGCCGGCAGGACGTCTGCACCTGGTGGTGCGGTACGAGGTGGACAAAAACGATCCCTACCTCTACATTCCGGCATTATCGAAAATACAGTACAGGTACATTACCCGGGAATATGAAACGGATACCGTGGTGCCGAGGGACGTTCCGGCAGAATTCGTCTTTGACCTGAGCGATGACCCCATTCCCTTATGCGCCACGAATATCGAGCTGTTCCTGGTCTACCGGGGCCGGATTGGAGCCGAGGCCGACGGGATTGGCGTGGGCCGGCTGGGAATAACGGAAACAGGGGATTTTACTCCCACCCCCATCGGACGCGCCCTGACAGTGGAGTTGCCCGATTCCGGCCTCTACAGCATGACCGATGTGGATATCAACACGATCGATCCGACTGTGGAAGGATTCGGCACAATCAGCCTCAAGCTGACCAACAATGACCCACAGTCCAGAAACATGAACGGCGGCACTGTAATGCTGGTTGCCAAATACCGGCGCGGAGATAGAGACCAGTTTCAGGACCTACCACCCAACCCTCCTGATGAGTTTCATTATAGTGTGTCTGATCCTGTAAATATTACTCTTGGTTACGGCGAGAGCCGGGATCTGACGTTTACCCTGGTTAATCCTATTCCGCTGTGGGCAACCGATGTGTATCTGTATCCGGTCTATAACGGCGTTATGGGTACAACAACCGATGAAACAGTGGCAATCGGTTTTAAAGACATCAGCGAACCGACTCCCTTGATGTTTTACAACAGAATGGATAAAATCTGTATTTACGGAACCACCTATTATGCCGGTAGTGACGCTGCGGTTAATCTCGCAGCTTCTGAGGGCATGTCACGGTATTGGGATGTATATGCACATGCTCGTGAAAATATATACATTAATTTTTCTCCGGAAAACGACCCTCAATATGTCTCTCTGGATAACTATGATTACCTGATTCCCAACCAGGACCCCGGTTCTTACAATATATTATACCTCCTGGCCGATTACCATACCGGCATCAGCTATAATCAGGGAGAAATTATCAACGTGGATAGCCGTGACGATTTTTTTGGTTCAGACTATGTTTTTTCGCCAATTATCCTTAGTATCGTGAAAAATCAGGTCGTCCTTATGCCGGATGACCACCCTAAGTACGATAAGAATTTTAACAAACTACTGAGGGACATACCTGTGTACTATAATCAATGGGGGATTGAAGGAGTATGGTTTACTTTTTCAATAACCAATAACCCGTTGCCGGAAGGCGATCCGTCAAACGAAAATTGTGATATGTAACCTTGAATATGGAAAGGACGTATTTATGAAAAACGTATTGATTCTTTCATTAAGCTGGATAATTCTGCTTTTATTTGGTTTTCAGTCCGATGGACAAACCATGGATTTTGATGTGCTGCAAGTATACCCGGATACAGGGGAAGTACGTCTGTTTGTCCATGAAACCGGCGAGGACCGAATTTTTTCCCGGGGCGAGACCATCAATAGCGATTGGACGATTATCAAGGTGTCGGCTCATTTTCTAACCGTTGCAAGATCGCAGGAAAATGCTCCCATTTTACAGGTAAACATTCCTCTTGATAATTTTAAAGAAGAAAGAGTACAGGCACATTAGTTTGTGACTGTCCATCAGGAGTTTATTGATTTCCTCATGCCTCTCGGCAAGTTAATGTGTAAATCCAGATAGTTGCGCTACGCATTACGCGTAAGATCCTACTGCAGATCCACAATTTACAGGTAAAAAAATTATAAAAATCAAGCTGGTGAGAATTTTTTGCTTGCATATGTAAGACCCTACTGTATTGTCTGGGCATGGCTCACCTACACAAAAAGATGAAAAAAGGAAGACCCTATTACTACGTCAGGGAGATCGCCAGAGTTAATGGCAAGCCCAAGGTCATCAACCAAGTGTACCTGGGATCTCCAGAGCGTATACTTGAGATGGCACAGGGTCGC
>DRLX01000099.1 GCA_011322715.1 Desulfobulbaceae bacterium | reverse complement strand
GGATTTCGTGATTCCAGCTTGCCGAGGAGTCGTACCCCGCCATTGGGACTCAGACGGGAGAGATCGACAAGAGGCGTATTTCCGATGAGCTCGATTATGTTCATAAACAATGGATTGTAGATATGGTCAAAGCGGTTTCAAGAGGAGAACCGTGTCGGGGAAGTTCGGTACGGTCTGGAACATGTTGCAGTGAGTGACATGGGGACTTGAAATTTATCGTCCTTTGATCTGGAAAGCCCGCCATAATTTCAATAATGCCCGGCCGCATTGAGGATCTGGAATGTTTTCGGTCATCCGACGGAAGGCCTGTTCCTCTTCCCGGTTGATCGCCCTGTTGGGTATCGGTGTTTTTTTCGGTACCTCTGTGGTTTTCTGCGGCCGTTGTACACAGCGTATTTCCCGAACTTCCGTTGATTGCAGGTATGTGTTTATTTTCTGGAGCAAATCGGTCTGAATAAAACTGATTTCCTGCATCCAGGCGGAACCGTCGACATAGAGCCAGAGGGCGTCTTTGCGCAGCCAGGCCGGGGTGACATGGGTGGCTATATCAGCGCCCACAAGGTCTTCCCATTGTCGGGTAAGAAGATAAAAACGCCAGTAGGCGGGACCGATATGACTATTAACTACCTGCTGCAGGCATTGACCGACCAATTGTTGTTGCTGTTTTTTTTTCTTCATCCCCTATGCCGGGTTATTCAACGGGCAAAGGGGAATTCCGCTTCAGCGGATATTCCCCTTTGGTAGTACCTATATGTACCCTCGCCTGTGCAAGGGTAATGGAGAGGGCTAATAGTTATCCAGGTAGTTCTCCAGTTCCCAGTCGGTGACTGCGGTACGATAACTATCCCATTCCTTTTCCTTGCCTTCCACATACTTGGCAAAGATGTGTTCGCCAAGGGCCTCTTTGGCGATGGGATTGGCCTTCAGGGCGTTAATCGCCTCTTCCAGATTTGCGGGCAGGCTGTCGATGCCGGCGGCTTCTTTCTCGGCAGGGGTCATCTTGAAGATATCCTGATCAACGGAATCCGGCGCCTGCAGATTATTTTTCACGCCGTCAAGTCCGGCGGTCAGCATCATGGCAAAACCAAGATAGGGGTTACAGGCCGGGTCCGGACAACGAACCTCGGTGCGTGTTCCCAGTCCGCGAGAAGCGGGGATGCGGATCAGGGCGGAACGGTTGGACGCGGACCAGGCAACATAAACCGGTGCCTCGTATCCGGGAACCAGACGTTTGTAGGAGTTAACCAGCGGATTGGTTACAGCAACAAAACCCTTGGCGTTCTTGGCGATACCGGCAATGTATTTATAGCAGGTTTCAGAGAGCTGCAAAGGTCCGTTTTCGTCAAAGAAGGCGTTGGTGCCGTCCAGGTTGAAGAGTGACTGGTTGGTATGCATTCCCGAACCGTTGATGCCGAAAACAGGTTTAGGCATAAAGGTGGCATGCAGGCCGTGCCGGGCGGCGATGGAACGAACTACCCATTTGAAAGTCAGGGTGTTGTCTGCGGCGGTAAGAGCATCGGCGTATTTGAAGTTGACCTCATGCTGGCCTTCGGCAACCTCATGGTGGGAAGCCTCTATTTCAAAACCCATGGCTTCCAGGGTCTCGATAATTTCACGACGGCAGTTGATACCGCAGTCATCGGGATCAACGTCAAAATAGCCGGCCACATCATGGGTAACCGTGGTCGCGTCACCCATTTCATCTTTCTCAAACAGGAAAAATTCAGCCTCTGTACCGACGTTCATGGTGTAGCCCATGTCCTTGGCATCTGCCAGGACACGTTTGAGATTATTGCGCGGACAACCTTCAAAAGGTGTGCCGTCGGATTTGTAGACATCGCAGATGATCCGGGCGGCATTGGTTCCGTCCTGATTTCTCCAGGGAAGAACACAAAAGGTGTTGTAATCCGGTTTCAGGTACATGTCCGACTCGTTAATACGGACAAAACCATCAATGGATGAACCATCAAACATCATCTGGCCATCCAGTGCCTTCTCGATCTGGCTGAGCGGAATGGCGATATTTTTCATAAATCCGAAAATATCGACAAACTGCAGCCGAAAGAAGTGCACGTTCTGCTCTTCAATGATTTTCATTATCTCTTCGCGCGTCATGTTCCATCTCCTTGTTCTTGGATGATTGATAAAATGATCCGGCGCTGACCGGACACACATTCCTTACCATTTTACGTGTAATTCGGCATTATTTTATTCCAATATTGGCAGAAAAAAATAGGCCTGTTACCTGAATTGAGCGATTTTCATTTTGTCCCAAGATGCGAGTTTTGAGGTGTTTCATTGTAGTTGAGCCTACATGGAATACCTCAAGGCGAGGCAGATTGGGGCAAAATGAAAATCCCGGAGCGTTTCACCAATCTGCAACACTTTAACAATAGAACTCATTGTAATCATTAATCTTTTTTCTATTTGCAAATGGGTGAAACGCTCAATTTAGGTGTTACTCAACTTCATCCATGCCGATGATTTTGAGCAGGGTCTTTCTGATCATTTCCTGCTGCTCCGGGTCGACTAGTTTGGAGCCGTCTCGTTTAAGAACGTAAAAAATATCGATTAACTGTTCCACTTCGGTGGCGATCCTTGCCCGGTGGATATCAAGCCCGAAGTCGGACAGGGTTTGGGTGAGCTGATACAGCGCACCGGGTGCATCTGCCCCATAGACCTCGATAACGGTAAATTTTCGTGACGATTCATTGTCAAGGACCACCTTCAGTTCCAACTGCTGGACTTTGCGTCTGGGGCCTACGCCAAAACCGTGTTTTTTACCGTGCAGTTTCAAGCCGACATCAAGACGATAGTTGACCGCTTTGTTCAGATCTTCTTCAAGTGCCTGCCACTTCTGTTCATCAAACTCAGTCTCGGCAATGGGTTGCACGTCAAGGACATCTACCACTGTACCGTCAGGCCAGGTAAAGATTTGGGCGGCAAGGACGGAAAAATTGTGCAGGGCCAGCACACCGCAGAGTTTGGCAAGCAGTCCCGCTCTGTCCTTACTGAGCATGAGCAGCGACCAGTACCCCTGGCGGGTCTCGGGAAAAAGAAGCACCCGTTGTTGCAATCGACCGGCATACTTCCTGTGCAGCTGCAGGTGCCGGGCAACGGATTCCGGCGTGAAACTGGTCAGGTAATCATCGGGAAGGTCCTGTAGCTGCCTGCGCAGTTGCCCGTCATCGGCCACCAGCTCCGCAACTCGTTGCCTGAGCCAGGAAGCGCCCTGTCCTTCGTCCTCTTCTTCCGCCCCGGCCACACAGGCAGCATCCAGGCAGGATTTTGTTTTTAAAAAAAGTTCGGCCAGCAGGGTGGCCTTCCAGGCCGACCAGGCGGATGGACCGGTTGCCTTGGAATCGGCGATACTCAGCAGGTAGAGCATGGTCAAACGGTCATTGGAGCCGATCAGGTCCGCCGTCTGTCGGATAAAATCATGATCTTCAAGGTCACGACGCAGGGCATTTTCCGGTAAAAAGAGATGATAACGAACGAGAAACGAAAGCGTGTTGATTTCCTCCTCCGATAGCCCCAGGCGCATGCCGACGTCCCTGATCATTTCAGACCCCAGTTTGGAATGGTCCGTATGGTGGCCCTTGCCGATATCATGGAGCAGGGCCGCCAGGTAAAGAATATGCGGTGCCGGTAGGCCGTCAAACAGTTCTTTCTCCTGATCGCGCAACGTGTGCAGCTCGGCCACGGTCTGCAGTTGATGACGATCAACGGTGTAAATATGATAAAGATCATGCTGGGCCAGGGATTCAATTCCGGCAAATTCGGGGATGTAGGCGGTCAGCAACCCGGTCTCCAGCATGGCCTCCAGAACGGTCATAACCTCTTTTGCTTGCATGAGCAGGTCGATAAACGGTTTTGCCGATCTGCGGGAGCTGCGAAAACGACCATCAACCAGATGGAGGTGCCCGCTTATCTGCTGGCGGAGACGATGATGCAGGGGCAGGCCTGTACGCCCGGCCTGAAGAAAGACGCGCATCATGAGATAGGGTCGTTTTTCAAGCTCGCCCGGATTGACGAGATGCAGAGAACCGCCCCGTTCAATAATGGCCTTTTCCAGGACCCGCTCTTTTCCTTTTTTTCCGCTTAAACCCAGAACCTCGTGGACATGCTCGAAAAAAAGGTCCGTGATAACGGCAATATTCTGCAGGTGTCCGTACACATGCCGCATAAACTGTTCAACGGCTAACTGGCCTTTGGTATCGCGATAGCCGAAACCGGCGGCCATTTCCTCCTGGTATTCAAAATTCAGCCGGTCGTTTTTTCTGCGGCTGATGTAGTGAAGGCGGTTTCTGATACGGGCCAGCATGTCCCAGGACCCGGTAAATTTTTCCCGATCTTCGGTGGTGAGGAGCCCGGCATCCGTCATGGCGTCAAGTCCGGAAAGCCCGAAAACAGCCCTGGCTACCCAGAGCATTGCCTGGATATCCCGCATCCCCCCCTTACCCTCCTTGATGTGGGGTTCAAGAAGGTAGGCATGCGAACCATGGTTTTTTCTCCGTTGGGCGCGGAATTTTTCCATGGTTTTGACAAATCTATGTCGATTGCCGTCAAGTATTTTCTTTTGATAGCGGCCCAGCAGTTTGTCAAAAAGCGGTTCGGAGCCGGTCAAGAGACGGGCGTCCAGCAGGGCGACCTGGAAAAAGAAGTCCTCTCCGGCAAATCGGATGGCATCTTTGATTCCACGCACGGAATGCCCCACCTCAAAACCGGCGTCCCAGAGCGGATAGAGGATGGATTCCGACACCTCCTGCATGATTTTTCCCGAACGCCAATCGTGGAGAAGCAGGAGGTCGATATCGGAAAAGGGATAGAGCTCGCGTCGACCATATCCCCCAAGGGCTATCAAAGCTATACGGCCCTTGTTGTTGTGTATTGCCGGTGAACCTGTAAACCGGTCAATGATAAAATCATCAACTAGAGTGGTGTGCCTGTGGAGGAGTTCATGGCCGCTGAGTCCCTGTCGCCATAACTCCTCCAGTGCCGCCTGCTGTGCATGCAGCTCCTTTGACATTTAGATGGCCTCGTGGTCGGTCTCTCCTGTACGCACGCGGACAATTTTTTCAACCGGCAGGACAAAGATCTTGCCGTCCCCGATTTTGCCGGTCCTGGCCGCCGAGACAACCGTCTCGATGACCTGGTCGACCTGATCGGTGTCAATGATGATCTCGAGTTTTATTTTCGGCAGAAAATCCACGACGTATTCCGCGCCGCGATAGATTTCCGTGTGACCTTTCTGGCGGCCGTATCCCTTGACTTCGGAAATGGTCATTCCCTTAATGCCGATTCCGTTTAAGGCCTCTTTGACGTCATCAAGCTTAAAGGGCTTGATAATAACCTCTATTTTTTTCATTTCTCAACCTCGTTATCAGAAAACAGGGGCCGGAAGACAGGGCGCCGAGAGTGACCGCCTGCAGAGGCGAAACAATGGGTTGTCCGCCGGGCCTGCTTTCATGGTTTGTTGTGCCCAAAGGGCATGGTAATTACCGATTTCTTCGTTCCTGCATGGAACCTGATTCGGGAAATCATGTCTCCCGGCCCATGAAGGGGTCAATTTTATGTATTATATGCGGTTTCCGTGTGCTCGGCCGAATCAAGACCTTCAACCTCTCCGTCTTCGGAAAGCCGGAGTCCCATGGTAGCATGAATGGCTTTTAAAAGCAGCCAGCTGACGACAAAGGCATAGGCTGAGACTGCAACAACGCCTATTATCTGATGGCCGAGCTGGGCCGTGCTTCCTGCCAACAGGCCGTCGACACCGCCGGGATTTGCGGCCCTGGTTGCAAAAATGCCAAGGAGAATGGTCCCGGTGATGCCGCCGACCCCATGGATACCGACAACATCCAGGGAATCGTCAAACTGGAGCTTTGATTTCAAGTTCACGGCGCCGTAACACACAAGCCCGGCGATAAGGCCGATGGCAATGGCACCGTTGGGGCCGACAAAGCCGGCCGCAGGCGTGATCGTTGCCAGTCCGGCAACCGCGCCGGAGGCCGCACCCAGGGTGGTCGGTTTGCCTAATCGCCACCATTCCATCAGTGTCCACATGGCCATACCGGCCATGCCGCCGAGATGGGTGGCGACAAATGCGGTGGCGGCGACATCATTGGCCGCAAGCGCCGAACCACCGTTAAAGCCGAACCAGCCGAACCAGAGCAGGCCGGTTCCCAGCATGGTCATGGGCAGGTTATGGGGCATGAAGCTCCGTTGTCCATAACCCTTTCTTGGGCCGATGACCATGACCGAGGCCAGGGCCGCCATACCGCAGGTCGCGTGGACGACCAGGCCGCCTGCAAAGTCGAGCACGCCTATTTTGGCCAGCCAGCCGCCGCTCCCCCATATCCAGTGACAGACCGGGTTGTAGACCAACAGCGCCCAGAGAAGACTAAAGAGCGCAAAAGGAGCAAAACGAACCCGTTCGGCAAAGGCGCCGGTGATGAGTGCCGGAGTGATAATCGCAAACATGCACTGGTAAATCATAAAAACCGTTTGCGGGATCGTGGTCGCGTACTGGCTGCTGGGAGCGTTGGTAACGCCATGCAGGGCAAACCAGGATAAATCACCTATGAATCCACCCACGTCCGGACCAAAGGACATGGAATACCCGAAATAGACCCATTCGATTGAAATAATCGATATCATGATCAGGCTCTGCATTATGGTGCCCAGTACGTTTTT
>DRLX01000098.1 GCA_011322715.1 Desulfobulbaceae bacterium | reverse complement strand
GACCGGACGAAATTTGCTCAATTCCAGTCACCTGGAATATGTGTCTGAATTCTCCACCCCGCCGATAGAAGTAGGCCGCGGTTTTTATGGAAAATTGACCTATCATTTTTAGTTGAATACGCGCCGGTGAATATCGGTGTTTTTCTATGAGACAACAGAACATTATCATATTTTTTCTGCTTGTTCCGTTCGTGATCGGTATAGGAACTTTCCGGGCATCTGCGGGTAATCTGCAACCAGCCGCACAGGTGGAGTATAAAATCAAGGCAGCTTTTCTGCTCAATTTTGCCAAGTTCATAACATGGCCGCAAAAATCGTCTCCGGAAGAGGATCAATCATTTACCATGTGTGTGCTTGGAGAAGATCCTTTTGGTCCATCTCTTGCCGGCATTGAGGCACGGTCCGTGCGGGGAGAAAAGATCAATCTGCGCTATATCGGCGACACCGAACAGACAACGGGTTGCCGGTTACTCTTTGTCAGCCGGTCGGAGAAGGAGCGGCTTGGTGATATTCTGGCGGCCCTGCAGGGGAAAAGTATCGTTACAGTCAGTGATATACAGGGCTTTGCCGCTCGTGGCGGCAGTATAGAATTTGTTACCAGAGGCAACAGGCTTTCTTTTATAATCAACCTTGCCCAGGCAAATAAACAGGGGGTCCATATGAATGCTTCCCTGCTCAATCTGGCGACCAGGGTTATACGGTAAGGCAATGAAAAACCGGTTTCAACAACTGCCGATCAGGCATAAACTTAACACCATTATTCTGTTGGCCTGCAGCGTGGCCCTGTTGTTGACCACTGCCGTTTATTTTATCAGTCAGTGGTATCTTATTCGTCAACAGTTGCAGGAAGAACTGCATACCCTCTCCAGTGTAATCGCGGAAAACAGTCGGGCCGGCCTTGTCTTCCAGGACAATGCCGCTCTCAACACCATCCTTGCCTCTCTTACCAGCAAGCCATCCATCCTTGTCGCCCGTATTTATTCGGCGAGCGGTGAGCCGGTTGCCGAATATGGAAAAAACGACACAACCGACAAGAAACCGTTCGTTGCCGCACCCGATGTGGCGCGACCTCTTTTTACCTGGACGGATACGTATGTTGATGTGGCGCGACCCATTGTCCTTGATGGAGAACGGATAGGTTCGTTAATGATCCGCCTGAGTCTACGCAAAACGCATCACGATCTGTTGATGATAGGTCTTGTTATGGCGGCAATCATGCTGTTTGGCCTAATGACCGCCATGCTGTTGTCCAGCCGTCTGTTGTCGGTTATCAGTGAGCCTATCTTCATCCTGTCCAGAGCGATGAAGCGGATTTCAGAAGAAAAACAGTATGACCTCAGAGTGCCGGAGTCCAGCCGGGATGAACTGGGTCTTCTTGCCGCCGGCTTTAACGATATGCTGGACCAGATTCGGGAAAGGGATGAGCATCTTGAAGAACAGGTTGCCGATCGTACCCGCGACCTGTGCCGGGCAAAAGAGGCTGCGGAAGAGGCCAGCCGGGCAAAGAGTGAATTTCTTGCCAATATGAGTCATGAGATACGAACGCCGATGAATGGCGTTTTGGGGGTGGCTGAGTTATTGCTGCAGACCAAATTGACCGACCGGCAAAGGCAATTTGTCCACACGGTTCGCTCTTCCGGGAAAAATCTCCTTTATATTATCAATGATATCCTTGATTTTTCAAAAATCGAGGCAGGGCGACTGGAACTGGAACAGATCGACTTTGATTTGCGTGAATTGATTGATTCCATTTATGATCTTTTTTCGGGAAAGGCAAGCAAGAAGGGGCTTACATTAACCAGTAGAGTGCAGAAGGACATACCCCGTATTGTCCATGGTGATCCGGTCCGTCTGCGACAGGTCTTGACCAATCTTATCGGTAATGCGATCAAATTCACCGGGCAGGGCAGTGTTAATCTCCAGGTCACTATGGAAGGACATGAACCTGAAAATTGTGTTTTGCACTTTGAAGTGCGTGATACGGGTATCGGGCTTACTTCCGACCAGCGGCAGGGGATTTTTGATGCCTTTACCCAGGCGGACAGCAGTACAACCAGAAAATATGGGGGAACCGGCCTGGGCCTTGCCATTTCAAAGCAGCTTGTAACGTTGATGGGGGGAGATATCTCAGTGGACAGTGAACCCGGACTTGGCGCAACGTTCAGGTTTACCGCCCGGCTCCAGGTCTCTCATGATCAGGAATCAGCCATTGCCGAGTATCAAAAAGAGCAGGAAGAATCTTCCTTGCCAACCTATAGATTTGATTGCCGGGTCCTGGTTGCAGAAGACAATCCGACGAACCAGATTGTCGTCAAGGGCATGCTGGAAATACTCGGGTGTCATGTAACTCCGGCGGCTAACGGCAGAGAGGCTGTTCTCATGGCAAAGGAAGGCAGTTATGATATCATTCTCATGGATTGTCAGATGCCCGAACTCGATGGTTACAGTGCCACTGCTGAAATACGCGCACAGGAACGGAAGGGGGGATGTAAACCGACTCCGATTATCGCCCTGACCGCCCATGTGATGAGTGGTGACCGGGAACACTGTCTGCAGGCTGGAATGGATGATTATCTCGGCAAGCCTCTGCAACAGAACCGGTTGCAGGATATGTTGAAAAAATGGCTTCCCGGGGACAAACAGCAACAAATTTCCACCCCGGACAGGGAGGTCCGGAAAAAGCCGTGCCGGGAAGAAACGAACAAACGTTTTGACCCGACTGTTTTTGCAAAGTACCGACGGATACAGCAGATGGGGCAGCCGGATATAGTTGTCGAAATTATAGAGAGTTATTTGAAAAGTGCACTGCCCCTGGTGCAGAAAATGCGTGCAGCGCTCGCTCTCGGTGATGGCGGGGCACTCTGGCGGGCGGCGCACACTATGAAATCATCCAGCGGCTCCGTCGGCGCCATGAAGATGGCAAAAATCTGTCAGGAGTTGGAGCGTAAAGGCAGGGCAAAGGAGCTGGAGGGCTGTGATCTGTTGTTTGACGAGCTGGTTCGGGAGTCTTCCCATGTGGAGAATGAGTTGCGAAATATTCCTGAAATGACGTCCGGTACAGCTCCGTTACAACAGAGGAATCATTCAGAAAAAATTCTGGTTATGGATGACGATGAAATGTCGCGTGCTATTGCCCGGAAAATGCTCGAGTTTCTCGGCTATCATGTAACCCCTGCTGAAAGCGGTGAAGAGGCGGCGGCTCTGTATCAAAAGGCACTGGAAATCGACAAACCCTTTGCCGCCGCCCTGCTGGACCTCTCCGTACCTGAAGGGATGGGCGGTGAGAAGGCGGCCGCCTTGATTCGTCAACATGACGACAATGCTCGTCTGGTAGTTGTCAGCGGTTTTTCAAATGGTGAAATCATTAAACATTTTCAGGAGTACGGCTTTTGTGCACGACTTCGGAAACCCTATCAGTTACAGGACCTGCAACAGGTCCTGACGGACATTCTTTCCGCCTGACTTGCCGTCGGAGTAGAAATCCCTTTTGATGACCACCAAATAATTTTCGAGTTGTCCTATTGGTTCAAAGGGCGTTTTGGCCTGTTTTTTCGTAACTTACCAATAATTTACTTCTCTTGGGCTCAAAAAGGTAATAGTAATTCTTCTTCTTGAGGAACGAGGATAGTTCTGGCCGATCCGGCCCGTTTCATGCATAAATATTGTGGATTTCGAGAACAGGGTGCAGGACAGTTTCACCCCATTGCGGTTGCAACTGACTTTCAGCCTGTTGTGCGCGTTTGTCTGTTGTGCGCCGAAGGGCCTGGACGTTTGATTATATTTAGTAATTGTATTTCTACGGGACAAGAGAATGCGACAACAGGAAAGAAATATTTTCAGGGCTACTTTTTTTGCGGGTATTGTCGTGCTTACCAGCCTGTTGCTCCTTTGCGGGCAGGTGATGGCCGGTGATCATTCGCTCATCCTGACCATGCCACCGATTCTGGCGGCCCGTAGCCATGGTAGCCCGCCTCCGCCCGGCAGTACCGTAACTGCGGCCCAGGCTTCCGCCTT
>DRLX01000097.1 GCA_011322715.1 Desulfobulbaceae bacterium | reverse complement strand
GATCGTTGATGACGAGGCTGCCCAGCGTGATATACTCGCAGGCTTTCTCGAAAAACAGGGCTACGCCATACTGACCGCCCAAAATGGCCGGGAAGCACTGGATATTTTCATGGATCATCCTGTTGATCTGGTTCTGCTTGATCACCGCATGCCGGATATGGACGGAACAGAGGTGCTTGCGGAAATCAAGAAGATCAACCCCATGGTCAGGGCCATCATGATCACCGCTTTCGGCAGTGTCGACACCGCTGTTCAGATCATGCAGATTGGCGCCGATGATTTCATGGAAAAGCCGGTCAACTTGAAAAGGCTGCTCGACAAGCTCCGGCAGCTCGATGAAAAGATCTGCATTGAACAGGATATCGGCCGGATAGATGAAGCCATTGACACGGCCCGGCTTCCTGTCCGGATGATCGGAGAAAGCGCTGCCATGAAAAAGCTGCTCTCTCTTGTCGTGCGGGCAGCGCCCACGCCCTGGACGATTCTCATTCGCGGCGAAACCGGTACCGGTAAGGAGTTGATTGCCCGTCTCATCCATCAGTTAAGCCAGAGAAAAGATGGCCCGTTTATCGAGCTCAACTGCGCTGCCGTGCCGGAGAGCCTTTTTGAATCAGAGCTATTCGGCCATGAGAAAGGAGCTTTTACCGGTGCAGAGGCAAGAAGAAGAGGCGTTTTTGAACAGGCAAACGGCGGCACCCTGCTGCTCGATGAAGCCGGAGAACTTCCCCTGGCAATGCAAGCCAAATTGTTGCGGACCCTGCAGGAAAATACCATAACCCGTGTCGGCGGGGAGCGCCCCTTTCCCGTTGATCTGCGCATCATTGCCGCTACCAATCGGGATCTCAAAAAGATGGTGGGCAGGGGAGAGTTTCGTGAAGATCTCTACTTCCGGCTCAATGTCATTGAACTGGAAATTCCTCCCCTGCGGCAACGCAAGGAGGATATACCGGCCCTGGTAGATTTTTTCCTGGCCAAGTACAAAAGCGATGCCGTATTCACCAAAGATGCCCTCCGGCAACTGGGCAAATATTCTTTTCCCGGTAATGTCCGGGAACTGGAACATATTATCCAGCGGACCGTTACCCTTGCCCGGAGTTCCGTTATCAGGCCGCATGACCTTCCTCCTGAAATACGAAATGTGCGAGTAACCAGTGAACCCGGCAACCTGAATCAGCGGCTCGCCGAAGTTGAACGGCAGATGCTGCTCGAGGCCCTGGGGGCAAACAACTGGGTCCAGACCAGGGCGGCGGAAACCCTTGGCATCAGCGAACGGGTATTGCGGTATAAAATGGCCAAAGCCGGCATCATGAAAAACCAGGGTTGAAAGATATCCTGTTGTTCATATCTATCCTGCACAAACAGCAGTAAATCGACATTTTTTTCTGCCATCCGACAAAGATGTCGAGCATTCACACCTGAACAACCTCACCATTACATAAACTAACCATCTAAAATAAAAGAATAAATAATTATCATTCCTTTCCGGCACGCTGCATGCTTTAGACAGGGCAAATAAACGATTTTTACAATCGTTGCCTGTCGTCGGGACTATATGATAAACGGCGGCGCCATCGCATCTTTTTCCTGTTCAAGCCATGGAAACAAATGGGTACCCATGTGAACAACATCCTGCAGGAATGATTTCATGGCCGAAAATCAGAACAAAGAGGCGTTTGGAGTTGCCAGGTGTAAAGAGTCCCGGCAAACCTTGAAAAATTTGTTTTTTTGTTGGCGATGTTGTTTGCCCGCCGGGTGAGCAACGCAAACCGTTGTCAAAAAATTTTTCACGGTAATCATTACTCATTTCTTATAGGAGGATAGTGTTATGAAACATACCACCGCAGCAGCCGTAGCCATTACCGCCTTTTCGTTTCTTGGTCTGTTAACATTGCCGATGAATGCCGACGCCGGACGTTTCCGTGGCGGCAATATGGTCCGGTCAAATGTCGCCACCCAGACCCAGACCGGCGCCATGTACCGATACCAGGGACAACAGGGGCCCGGAATCGGCTTTGTTGATGCCGACGGTGACGGCATCAATGATAATTTTGTCGATGCCGATGGCGATGGTATCTGTGACAACACCGGCCTGCCCGTTGGCGTACGTCCAGGCGCCGGCATGGGCCAGGGCCAGGGCGTTGGCTTTGTCGATGCCGATGGTGACGGCATTAATGATAATTTCATCGATGCCGATGGCGACGGCATCTGTGATCGTCGACAATAATTTCTAAACGTTTTTCCACTGTTGTCGGCAAAAAACCGACTTCGGAAACGACTAAAAGGCGTAAATATTACCCGCCTTTTAGTCGTATTGCTCTTCACCGGCGGTCCTGCCTTTTGCCCATTCTACCAATACAACGATTTCCATGAAAACTACCATTTCACAATCTCAGGTTTTCACGCATTTCTGCTTGTTGATTGTTTTTTCTTTCCTGACCGCCTTGCCGGTATCTGCAGAATCGTCAGTATCTCAAAACAATGACACTGCATCTGCTGAAACTGAAAGCAGCCTGATGCAGCAGATTAAGCTTTTTTTCCACATTGGAGATACCACCAGAGAGTTGAACATGGAACAAAGTGGCATCAATGGCCTCAATGATACTGCCGGTCAGTCCGTGGGCAGAAAGCAGCTTCTACTGCTCAAAGAGGATTACCGGGAAAAGATAGAAAATAGTCCGGACAACGATGGGCTCTGGGCCGGGCTTGGCAGTATCCTTGAAACCCTGGGTAATGATGACCAGGCCATGGCCGCCTACGAAAAGGCCATCCAGCTTAACCCGGACAACCAGCCGGCCAGGCAGGGCATGAGCAGAATCAGGAGTTCACGTCGGGTGTTGGCCCGTGTTTATTATTATTTTCAACACGAAAAGGAATATGCGCCAACCATTGAGCATGATCTCGCCACCTGGGAGGAGCAGGCAGTGACCACGCAGGTGAGTAAGTCCTGGGGACATGGCAAATCCATGGGAATCGGCTGGCTTGAGGGCACCATTTATCAAAAAAATGAACTGTATGGAGATGTTGATTTTTCCCTCAAACGGCAGGCGCCTTTTTTTCAGTTTTCTTGGCCTCTCCTCGACAACCTTGCCATGGCATTGCGTATAAGGGACGAAAAATTTACCAACAATGACAATTCCGGCTATTACAAAGTTAACGGCAGTGAACACATCATGACCGGCTACCTGGCCCTTTCCTACAGGGGAAGCGGCTTCTGGGCTGATATGAATTACTCACGGGAACGGGAACCTGATCCTGTCTATGATACTGCCGATCAACGCTCAGCCCTGAACATCGAGGTCAAACAGCTCAGTGGAATATCCGGAGGTTATGGTTTCGCCGACAACTGGGAAATCGGCTCCAGTCTCTATTATGAACAGTATGGGTCCACCCGCAAGGATCAATGGAACCCCAACATCCAGCTCAGTCACTGGTTTTCCGGCCTCCCCGGCGCAAGGATCAGTCTCGGGTATGGATACTATACCGATGAACATGAAAATATCGTCAATATGACATCAAGTTACCAGTGGAACCCCCTGGAACGTTTGCAGCTCAGGGTTGAGTATCAGCTCGAGTATTCCGGCAATGAAGATTCCTGGCTTAATCAGGGCGATATAGTGATGAGCTGGAAAATAGTGGACCGCCTCTCTCTGGTCGTTCGCACTGATTACAGCCGGGAATATGGTGGTGACGAGGATAACAACTTTTATACGCAGGCCTCCCTTAACTGGGCCTTTTTTTAATTGTATCCCGGATCATGTCTTTAAAAATAACTCGACAAATATGTCGAAAACCGTCAAAAATGTCGGCCTCCGACAAACAGCACATTCCACAACATACTGAAACTACATCCAGAAATAAAAAAACTACGTATGGCATGCATAATGCTTTGTATAAGAAAACAAATTACAATCAACATAACTGCCATGGAGGTTTTTCATTATGCGTAATTTACAAACAATACCAGCCATTGCCGGCATCGTCCTGAGCTGCACCATTCTCTTACCTCTCCCCCATTCGGCCCATGCTTATGGGCGGGGGAACAACGGCGGACAACAGCGTGGCCTGTCAACCACGATTGCCGCTCTTCCCTTGCAGGACTTGAGCACAGAGGAAGAGGTAGGGCTTGTAAAAATGCGGGAGGAAGAAAAGCTCGCCCGAGATGTGTACCAGGTGCTCTATCAACAGTGGGGGCACCAGGTTTTTGCAAACATTTCCCAGAGTGAACAGCGGCACATGGATGCCGTCAAGGCCCTTCTTGATAAGTACAACCTGGTTGACCCGGTCACAGACTCACGGGTTGGCGTTTTTACCGCCCCCGAGATGCAGACATTATATGATTCATTAATCACTCAAGGCCGCAACTCCCTTGTTGCCGCGTTCCACGTC
>DRLX01000096.1 GCA_011322715.1 Desulfobulbaceae bacterium | reverse complement strand
CGAAAAGAAAAAGATTAATTTATTTACTACGTTCACCATACAAGCGGGTATGAAGCGTCATGGAAGAACAGAAGATTACACGGTTCCACCACGCATTTTGCGTGGTGGAACAAGAAAAAATGCTCTTGTAGCACCACGCAACATGCGTGGTGCTACACATCATTCGGCGCTCTGCGCCATTTTCAGATAAACAGGCCAGGCCGCCTTACTCGTCTTCCTCCACGTGGCATGCCCCCACGTCACAGAGGGCCTCACAGGTATGGCAGCCATGGCATTCATCAACATTGACCGGCACGGCCCTGGCCTCTCTAATTTCATAGACCTCGCCCGGACAGGAATCCGCGCATTCGCCACAGCCGGTACATTTTTCACTGTCTACGGTCACTTTCCACATATTTTTTTCGATCCTTATCCCTCTTTTACCAGGCGGATGTCCCAGGCCTCGGAGCGGTTCTCGTTGGCTTGATTATTGACGATTCGAAATTCAAAGACGCGTTGGTTGTCCTGGAAATAAAAATCGTTTTCCAGGGTGGATTTGGAGAGGTGGAAAAAGACACTCTCCGGATGCAGGCCATCGTCCTGCATTGTAAAATAGCGGAAAAATCCAAAACCCTTGTCGGAATTAAAGTGGATGACCGTGCCCCGCTGCCACTGTTCGTTGCCATGGGGGGGATTGCCCTGGATCGGCAGTAATCCGGGAATGAGAAAACCGGAAAGATAGGAATCTGCCGCTTCCCGCAGCTCATGGCTGACGTTGTGGAAGCCGATGACCTCGACCCGGCAGCCCATGTTCTGCAGGGCGGTGACCAGACGGATAAAGTCGCCGTCTCCGGTCAGCAGGATGACCCGATCCAGATTGCGGGCCTGGAGAAGGGCGTCAATGGCAAGGTCCATGTCTGCATTGGCCTTGGTGGTGATATTGCCCTCTTCGTCCCGGTAGCGGCGCACATATTTTTTTATAATTTTGAATCCGCATTGACGCAGGATGTTGTGATAGCTGTACACCTTCTGCCGGTAGTCGGCATCGGCCCCGGTTCGTTCCCGGTCTTCGGCAAGGTAGCAGTTGGCCCGCAGCATGGTTGAATTACCGGCATCGGCCAGATCCACCAGCACATCATAGCGCATACCGTAGCCGCCGCTCATCTTGATGTTTTCCGCATCCACATAGATGCCTGTTTTTAACATTATTTTGTACTGTTTTTTGCTGTTTCCGTTTGGCCTGTATGGAAGGGAACCGATTATTCCCATTCAATGGTGGCCGGCGGTTTGGACGAAATATCGTAAACAACCCGGTTGACGCCGCGAACCTCGTTGATAATCCGGGTGGAAATGCGACCCAGCAGATCATAGGGAAGCTGGGACCAGTCGGCGGTCATGGCATCGCGACTGTCCACGGAGCGGATGGCAATGACGTGTTCATAGGTGCGGCCATCCCCCATGACGCCCACGGTCTGGATGGGAAGCAGGACGGCAAAGGACTGCCAGACCTTGCGGTACCAGCCGGAATCCTTCATCTCTTCCAGGACAATGACATCGGCCCGGCGCAGGATGTCCAGCCGCTGCCGGGTCACCTCGCCCATTATGCGGATACCAAGGCCTGGCCCGGGGAAAGGTTGTCGGAAAATGGCCTCCTCGGGCATGCCCAGCTCCAGCCCCAGCTCCCTGACTTCATCTTTGAACAATTCCCGCAGCGGCTCGATGAGCTTCATTTGCATGCGTTCAGGCAGGCCGCCCACGTTGTGATGCGATTTGATGGGCGCCTTGCCCCGGAAGACAACCGATTCAATAACGTCGGGATACAAGGTCCCCTGGGCCAGGTATTTTACCTCGCCCAGCTTGTTCGCCTCCTCCTCAAAAATTTTGATAAAACCAAAACCGATACGTTTGCGTTTTTCTTCCGGATCGGCAATCCCGGCAAGTTCGCCGAGAAAATAGTCGGTGGCATCAACATCGATCACGGTTAAATCGGTTTTTTCCCGGAAAAAACGGAGCACGCTTTCCGATTCTCCGGTGCGCATCAGTCCGTTGTTGACATAAATACAGGTCAACTGGTCACCAACTGCCCGGTGGACAAGGGCCGCCGTTACCGAAGAATCCACGCCGCCGGAAAGGGCGCAGATAACCTGGTCTGATCCCACCTGTTGTTTGATTTCCGCTACAGTGGCATCAATAAAGGAGTGCATGGTCCAGGTGGGATGGCAGTTGCAGATGCCGAAAATAAAATTGCGCAGGATATCGGTGCCGATCAGGGTATGGGCCACTTCCGGATGAAACTGGACCGCGACAAATGGTTTTTCCTCATGGCGAAGCGCCGCATACGGGGAATGGGGGCTGGTGGCGGTGGCCACAAATCCGGGGGCCGGTTCTTCGATCCGGTCGCCGTGACTCATCCAGACCTGGTAATGGCTGGGGGCGGTTTCCAGCCCGGCAAACAGACCGGCGGTGAAGGTGATGGACAGGTCCGCCTTGCCGAATTCACGTTTTTCAGCCTTTTCCACCCTGCCGCCCAGTTGCTGCATCATAAGCTGGGCGCCGTAACAGATACCAAGCACCGGTATGTCAAGATCAAAGATACCTTTATCGGAAATGGGAGCATCTTCATCGTACACGCTGGCCGGGCCGCCACCCAGGATAATACCCGAGGGTTGCATGGCCTTGATCCTGTCCAGGCTCAGGGTATAGGGGTGGATTTCCGAATAGACCTTTTGCTCACGTATACGGCGGGCAATGAGCTGGGTGGTCTGGGAACCGAAATCAAGAATCAGTATTTTTTCGTTATGGGTTGACATGGCATTCACTGTAAAGTTGATAGCGTTTTGGTGGTTGCATGGAGAAAGAGGATTACAACCCTTCAGTCCGGTAGTTGGGCGCCTCACGGGTAATGATGACGTCGTGGACATGGGATTCGCGCAGGCCCGCCGGTGAAATACGGACAAAACGGGCCCGTTTATGCAGCTCCTCGATGGTTGCCGCCCCGGTATATCCCATGCCCGAGCGCAGGCCGCCAAGGAGCTGATAGATCATCTCACTGATAGGGCCCCGATAGGGAACCTTACCCTCGATACCCTCGGGCACCAGTTTGGAGGGTTCACGGTCACTGTCCTGGAAGTAGCGGTCACTTGACCCTTTTTTCATGGCGCCAAGTGACCCCATGCCCCGGTATCCCTTATATTTTCTCCCCTGATAAAGAAAGCTCTCTCCCGGCGTTTCATCAGTGCCGGCAAACAGGGAGCCGATCATGACCGTATGGGCGCCGATGCCGATGGCCTTACACAGGTCACCGGAAAACTTGATGCCGCCGTCGGCGATAACGGGCACACCGGTTTTTTTCGCCTCTTCGGAGCAACATTTTAAGGCGGTAAGCTGTGGAACGCCGACCCCGGCCACTATTCTGGTTGTGCAGATGGAACCCGGTCCTACACCGACCTTGACCGCATCGGCCCCGGCCTTGATCAGGGCCGCGGTCCCCTCGGCGGTGGCAACATTGCCGGCGATGACGGCAAGGTCCGGGAAGGATGCACGCAATGCCGTAACGGCGGTAAGGATACCGGCTGAGTGACCGTGGGCGGAATCCAGGACAACAACATCGACCCCGGCCTTGACAAGGGCGTCGGTCCGTTCTTCCATTTCCGCTCCGACACCGATTGCCGCCCCGGCAAGCAGGCGGCCGACTTCATCCTTGGCGGAATTTGGATATTTTTTTATCTTTTCAATATCCTTGATGGTTATCAAGCCCTTCAGGTTTCCCTCCGCGTCCACAACCAGTAGTTTTTCAATACGGTGTTCGTGCAGCAGGGCCTTGCAGTGTTCAAGATCAATGCCCTCGGGTACGGTAACCAGGTTTTTACTGGTCATCACATCACTGACATGGAGGTCCGGATCGGAGACAAAGCGCAGGTCGCGGTTGGTGACGATGCCGACCAGTTTGTCGCCCCGCAGGACCGGCAGGCCGGAAATTTTGTAATGCTTCATGATGGCCTGGACTTCCGCCACGTTTTGATGCTCGGTGACGGTGACCGGGTCGATGATCATGCCGGATTCAGATTTCTTTACCCGTTCCACTTCCCTGGCCTGATCTGTAATGCTCATGTTCTTGTGAATAATACCAATACCGCCTTCCCTGGCCATGGCTATGGCGGTTCGGTGCTCGGTCACGGTGTCCATAGCGGCACTGATCAGCGGGGCATTGAGGCGAATTGAACGGGTGAGCTTGGTATGCAGCACGACTTCCGCCGGCAATACCTCAGATGCCGATGGAACGAGTAGAACATCATCAAAGGTGTATGCGGGTGGAATATCAAGGGAAAACATTATAATCGCCCTCCTGCCGGGAGTTGAGTAGGAACTATTCTTATTTTTACTAATGTACTATTTTTTTCCGAAAATAGCCCGTTAGGTATGCAGCTCCAAGCTGTTTTTATGGATTGTTGTGGCCGGCCAATCCGGTCCAGCCATGTCGGTTTATACAATGAAACATAATCCGAGGGAATCTGGAACAAAAGCTCCGGAGTAGAAGAGAATACAGGAACCTTGTGCAATATGCAACCTCGTGCGTCAGTGAATTTCTTCCTCTCCGGAAGAAGAAAAAAAACTGGCTATTCCGCCTGCTTCCTGCTTTATTAATGCCCCTTGGTAGAGGAATAAAGAAAGAATACGAGAAGAGAATCGTTATGGCGAAATTGCTTGAAATAAATCCATATAATCCCCAGGCCCGTCTCATCACCCAGGTCGTGGATGTATTGAAAAAAGGTGGGGTCATCGCCTACCCGACAGACACCATGTATGGTCTCGGGTGTGATATTTTTCAACAAAAGGCCGTAAAACGGGTACACCGGATCAAAAGACGGCCCAAGCACAAGCCCTTCTCTTTTATGTGTTCCGATTTGAAAAATATCAGCATGTATGGCCATGTCAGCAATACCGCCTATCGGTTGATGAAAAAAAATCTTCCCGGACCGTATACCTTTGTCCTGCCGGGAACCAAACTGGTACCCAAAGTGATGCTGACCAAACAGAAAACCGTGGGTATCCGGGTCCCGGACCATCCAATCTGCCAGGCCATGCTGGCGGAACTCGGCAATCCGGTGCTCACCACCAGCGCTCTGCGGGAAGGGCATGATGATCCGGTTAGGGACGGCTTGGACGTTGCAGAACTTTTCGATGCCCAGGTAGATTTGATTATCGATGGAGGTGAGATTTTTCCGGAACCCTCCACCGTTATTTCCCTTCTCTCCGACCAGACCGAAATTCTGCGTGAGGGCAAGGGTGATCCTGCCATGTTCCGGTAATGTCTTTTAACCCGCATATTTCACAAGCGATCTGCTGTAAGGCCTGAAAACACCATGCCTGCTGCGTCACAGCGCAAAAAGGATTCCTCGAAATATTTCAATATGTCTGCGGTCCTTTTTACGCTGTTTCTTACATTCATACCATTTTCAGACCTTACGCGACGACCTTTGTGAAATATGCGGGT
>DRLX01000095.1 GCA_011322715.1 Desulfobulbaceae bacterium | reverse complement strand
GGAAAGGAATGACGGCATCGGATGTCACCTGGAACGGCCCAAAACAACATATGGGTGCCCGAGATCTGCTGTCGGCGATGACACGAACGACGGCCTTTGAGGCCAAGCCGGAAGATGCCAAGAGTTACGCCGTAGTAACGCCGGAATATCTCAATCTGAGCCTGAGTATGGGGTATCATTATGTGACTCTGGACTGTTACATCGCTGAGGATCCCTACAATAATTATATTACCCTCTCCTTCAAGGGAGGTGCTGCCGATACCAAAAGAAGGCAGTTACGCGTCCTGCTTATTGCTGAAATACTCAAGCCGCTTGGGTTTGATGTAATAGTGAAAAATGATTTTCTTAAGGCCAGAATCAAGTCCGAGGGCCGTGAGGAACTGTTACGGATAATCTATGAGTTAGGCCGTATGCTGGCCGTAACCAGACTTTTAGATGTGGCCCTTGAGGATGAAAAGATGATCAAAGAATGTGCACAGAGGTTCCATGATCGTAAACCCCTGTTGGAGTAGTGGACGACAGGAGAAATTCTCTACAGGCACAGGGCAAGAGCAACCAAAAATAGAAGGGTGATAACCAGCCGGTTGTGAAATACAAGGAACTGAAACTGCCCCACCACGTCCATGCTTGGTCCTGCCTGCAACTAACTGTATTATAATCATTTTTTCTGCAGTTATGTGAAAAGATCGCTACTTTGAGGAGATTTATCAGAAAACCGTATGTACTCTGGGTTATATTGATGCGACCATGGAATTTGTCCGTGACGATCTCCGTCCCGGAATGTTTCATTTCCTCCCCGGAGATGAGTTTATCAGCGAGGCCATGTCCACTTCCGTGGTCAATGAAAAGATCATGGCACGCTTTATCAGAAGATTTCCCCGCAATGTCTATCGTTGGGTCGCCCTCAACCCCATGAATCCAAAAAATGCTGCCAGGACATTTGAACGCCGCTCCATTACCCGGTTCAATGGATCTTCCGATCCGGCACCGACAATGAAGATGAGAATGGAACAGATATAGACAAAGGCAAACGCCGGGATGAACTCTTTGGGCTTGATACCCATCCTTTGAGACTCCGGCAAAGACAACCAGCCACATAATGAACAGGGCAATATAGCGAGATGATCGCTGAAATCAGCGCCCACCTGGGAGAGATTGCTCCTGCGGGCCGGATGGGCGGTCCCTTTGATGGATCCCCGCCGCCCTGCAAAGATTGCCGGGTATTAGTTTACCCGTTGGTCTGTTCCTTTTGTTCTTGCTTTGACTGTCTGTAGATCTGAATCATCGGGGTGATCAGCAGGAGAATGATGATGACCCAGAGAGCAAGTGCCTGTGGGCGGGTGAAAAAGATGGAATAGCTGCCGTGGCCGATGATCAATGCTTGGGCAAAGCCGGTTTCAGCAATTGGCCCCAGGATGAGGCCGAGGATGAGAGCGCCCAGGGAAAAGCCTGTTTTTTGCAGGATGATGGCTGCCAGGCCGAACAACAGGGAGATAAAGACATCGGTGATACTGTTGTTCATGGCATAGGCGCCGAGGACGGAAAAAAGACAGACCACCGGAATCAGCATGTTGGTCGGGGTCATTGAGATACGGGCGAAATAGGGGGCCATGAACAGGCCGAGCAGTAGGAAAATGACGTTGGCAATAAAGAGCGAGAGGATGAAGGCGTAGGTCATTACCCCGTAGGTGGTAAATAATTCCGGACCGGGAACAAGACCATGGATCAGCAGACCGCCAAGCAGGGCTGCAGCGACACTGTTTCCAGGAATGCCGAGGGTCAGCGTCGGCACCAGCGAGCCCCCTACACAACCGTTATTGCCTGCCTCGGCCGCAGCAATTCCTTCCGGGCTTCCCTTGCCGAACAGTTGTGGATTTTTTGATCGACGTCGGGCTACATTATAGGAAACAAAGGCGGCAATGGTCGCGCCTTCGCCCGGCAAAATACCGATGACCGTCCCGATGAGCGATCCAAGCCAGATCGGTTTGCTGATGCCTTTGGGCAGAGGCTCTCGTTTGAATTTCTTTGTCGTTTCAATCGCAGCCTCATCGACGACCTGTTTTGTTCCGGTTAATTCCAGCATCTGGGAAAGGGAGAACATGCCGATCAGGGCGGGCATGAAGGCAATGCCGTCAAAAAGATCCGTCACGCCCATGGTATATCTGAGCATTCCCGATATGGGATCGGTGCCGACCACGGCCAGGACTAAGCCGATGAACCCCGATATCAACGCTTTGATCAACCGGTTTTCATCGTCGGCCATGGAAACGATACCGGCCAGTCCCAGGAGAGCAAGAAGAAAATATTCGGGCGGACCAAAGGTCAGGGCAAAGGTGGCCAGGGCCGGTGCGATCATGAGCAGGATCAGGGTCGAGAAGGTGCCGCCGGTGAAACTCGCTACCACCGAGACCTTCAGGGCCAGCCCCCCCTTGCCCTGTTGGGTCATGGGATACCCTTCAATGGCAGTGGCCACGGCCGCAGGGGTGCCTGGGGTTCGTAGAAGAATGGCCGGAATTGACCCTCCGTACATGGCGCCGCAGTACACGCCGCCCATTAACAGGAGCCCTGTGAGCGGTTCCAGGGCAAAGGTAACGGGAATGAGCAGGGCGACGGCCATGGTTGCCGTCAGTCCAGGCATTCCGCCGACAATAACCCCTGATGTGGTGCCTATGAAAACTGCGAATAAAGAAACTGGGGTGAACAGGGCGTGCAGGGCCTGAAGAATCATAATTTCAGCCTAAAAAAGAGTGCCCATGGGCAGGGACACTTCCAGCAATCGGGCAAAAATGAAATAAACAAAGAGCAGTACTCCGCCGGAAGTCAAAACAATGGTCAAAGGTTTTCTTGCCCCGAGAAGTACCATGCTTACGGGGAGAAAAAGAATCGAGGTGAGATAAAACCCCAACGTGGACAGGGCTGCGCAATAGATGACCAGGAGCAGAAAAAGACCCCAGAATCGTACCGGATTGACCGCAATGTTCATCTTTTCCGGTGGATTATCGTCGTCTCTGCGTTTTTTCAGCGTGAAAATGAGCTCAAGCGTACACAACAGTCCCAGGGCCGCCCCTAAAAAGCGGACGTACATGGCTGTTGAACCCTGCACGGATTCCGGATAGCTTGCAGTGCTGCGAAAGAGCAGCACTGCAAGCACCAGAAAACCGCTGAGCAGCAGAACTTCAGCAACTCGTCTGGACATGTTTGATTACCAGGGGTTTTGGTCGTAGAATTTCTGTGTTTCAGCCTGCAGTTTTTTCAGATAGGCGAGATACTCAGGTCCGGTCATCGGCAGACGAAAGAGGACGCCCTTATCGGTGTCGGCGATGAATCCGGGATCCTTGTTCACCTTCTGCAGCAGGTCGTCGAGTTTGGCCGCAATGTCTTTGCTGATGCCTGCCGGGGCGACAAAACCACGGGTGGCGGTCATGCTGACAGGGTATCCCTGTTCGGCGGCGGTCTTGACATCCGGGAGGATTTCGGAGCGTTTATCGGCAAGGATAGCAATGATTCGTGCTTTACCGGCCTTGTGTTGGGCCTGAAGCTGGGAGAGATTCATGAAGCTGGCATCGATATGACCGCCAAGGATCATGGCCTTTTGTTCGGTCGATCCTTTGGTCGGCAGAAGATTAAATTTTACCCCGGTTTGTTGCTCAAATTTCTTGGCGGCAACAAAATCATCGGAACCAATACCGTTTACCGCTGCAGTCATGCTTTTGGCCTTGGCGGTTTTGATAAGGTCATCAAGGTTTTTTATCGGGCTTTTCTCTGGAACAGCCACGATCAGCGGATCCTGCATGGCGTTACCGATAATGTGAAAGCTGTCCAAGGCATAATGTGCCCTTTTGGAGACAATATGCGCCACAATCTGGGTGGTGAAAACCATACCGATGGTGTATCCGTCCGGTTTGGCCCGGGCGATTTCTTCAAATCCTTTCAGTCCACCGGAACCGCTGACATCTTTGACGACAAATTCAGCCTTCGGCCAGTATTTTTTTGCGGCTTTGATAAAAAGGCGTGCCGAGGTATCCGTGGAACCGCCGGCCTTGGAAGGAACAATGATGGTAATTGGTTTCTCCGGATACGCCGCCATTGCGTTTAATGGGAAAAACAGAGCCATAGCCATCGCCAGAAGCAAGATTTTACGCATTACAAACTCCTTGTCTTTTGAGGTTTGAAAATATTTGGACTTTTTCGGGGCCCATCATCTAAGCCTCTCCCGTATACCATGACAAGAGAGGAAGCCGAAACGCTTCGGCATTTTTGGTAAATTTACGACAAATAACGGCATGGGAGACGTGATGTGTTTCAGGTTTCCCTCTGTGTTTAGGTTACCCTTATTCTTATCGAAGACCTTTACTACACAAGATAACTGAAAATAAATAATGTTGTACCGGGATGAAGGGAACGGGTCAACAATTTTTCGGCAAAATACTTCCTGGTCGGCATTAAAGATCAGCTTGAATGAAATCAGGGATACTGTTGCATTTTCCCGGAAGATGAATTGACCTGAAATCAGGCATAAGCATTTCCGTAACGATGGTATCCCCTGTTGCTGAGAACTGGTGGTAATCAAAGAATATTTTTTGCAATTCGGAATCAATCGGCCCCGCCATGCCGGTCTTTTCCCGATTCCCTGCCCGAGCGGGCCTGGAAAAGAATGGAGCCCACAATCAGCAGCAGGCCGAAAAAGGTTGCCGGGTGGATGCTTTCTCCAACCACCAGGCTGAGGATGAGCAGAGAGAAAAACGGTGTGATATAAATCAGGTTGCCGATGCGGGCGGCTGAAGTGGTCAGTTGCAGGGCCGTGAGCCAGAGAGTAAAGGTGATGCTCATTTCAAAAAGACT
>DRLX01000094.1 GCA_011322715.1 Desulfobulbaceae bacterium | reverse complement strand
GGACAAAGGTGCGCGGCAATCCCCCTCCCTCATATGTCGCTCCAGACGAGAATCCTCAGGATAGAGCAGACACAGGCGTTCAATGGCCCTGGTAATACCCACATACATCAAGCGCCGTTCATCCTCGATATTATCGGGCCCCTCTTCATCCTCCTCCCTGCGATACGGCACGGCCCCGTCTTCCAGGCCGGGCAGAATAACAAGGGGCCACTCCAGTCCCTTGGCCCTGTGTATGGAGGTGATAAGCAAAGAATCCTCCTGATCACCGCTGCTTACTCGGCGCAGCCGTTCAATGGAGGCAAGGAAATCGCCTACATTCTCTTTCCGCCGTCGGGCAAAACGGACAAAGGCCCGGCAGGTGCGTATTTTATTTCCCGCATCAGCAGATGATGAAAACCGCTTGAAAAAGGCAAAGAGCCCGGTATCCTTGATGACCTTTCCAAGAAC
Organism: Desulfobulbaceae bacterium; assembly: GCA_011322715.1. Classification (GTDB taxonomy): domain Bacteria; phylum Desulfobacterota; class Desulfobulbia; order Desulfobulbales; family Desulfobulbaceae; genus DRLX01. The sequence goes on along the minus strand of DRLX01000094.1, from coordinate 4,297 downwards.
AGCTTCGGCCGAATCGGTCAGGGGCCGATGCAGCAGACCTTCCCAAGTGAGCGCCAGCTCCTGCAATCGTCCGGCAAGAAAGGAAGATTTTGCCTGTCGGGCCAGCCCCATGATCAGCAATGGCGCCTTTTGTGGATCTTCCGCGATTGCTGCGGCCAATCGGCGATTATTTTCCTCGCCCTGCCAGAGATTGGGATTAGTCAACATGGCCATGACAAGGGCGCGGGCCTCGTCCCGGTCCTTCATCTCCTTTATCCCCGCTCGACAGAGGGACAGATAGCCGAGCAGGGCCTGGATTTCCCGACAGAAAAAAACCGACTCATGGCCGACCAGTCGATAGGGGATGTTCTCTTCCAGCAGGGTCAGCTCGACCGGAACTGCGGCGGCAAAAAGGCGGACCAGAACAGCGGCCTCACGCAGGCTCCGACCCTGCATCCGCCAGTCGGCAAGGATTGCCGGCAGCGGAGAAGGTTCGCTTTCCCGTCGGTATTCCAGACGGGTATCCGCAGTAGTCTCGTGCGAAAGGCAGAGCTTTCGATCACGCAGACGATTATTGGCGATCAAATGATTGGCAACCAGAGATAACCGGTGCCCATAGCGGAAGGTATAGCTCAGGGTATAGGAGACCGCTCCCAGGAAATCCCGGCTAAAACGGGAGATAATATACTCGGGCCGGGCGCCGCGCCATTCATAGATGCACTGATCGACATCACCAACCACCATGACCTGTGCCCGGCTGCCTGCGATACAGCAGAGCAACTGTTGTTGCACCTCGTTGATATCCTGATATTCATCAACAATGATATACTCAACCCGATTGCCGACCCAGGCGGCCAGTTGCGAATCATTTTTCATGGCCAGCACCGGTGCGTGGATCAAGTCATTAAAAAACCGGATACCGGCCCTCTTGCGTAACCGCTCAAACCACTTGTATGCACCGATAAAATATTGACAATCCGGATCCAGCTCATACTCTGCAAAGACATCGTCCGCGGGCCGAATATCGGATTTAACAAGATCGATAAAGGTACGAAAATTATCCAGCCTGTCCCTGTCCAGCCACGTTTCATCACCACCATGGAGCTCTCCATATGACTTCATGGCCTCGCGGGCGAATCTCTCCTGCTCATACGCCCTGGTGAGCAGGGTATAACCGGGCAGGACGCCCCTGCGGGTAAAGCTCCGTACAAGACGCAGGCCAAGGGCATGGAAGGTATACACCTCCGGTGGTGTCATGGTGGTATGGGCCAGGGCCGTATTCAGTTTGGCGACAAAGGCCTCACTGGCCGAACGGTTGAACATCAGCACCCGGATAAGCTCCGGAGATACCCCCAGCTCCAGCAGCCGGCAAACCCGGGCGACCATGACCGTGGTCTTACCCGAACCGGCCACAGCGCTAACCCGGGCATGCCCCCTGCCATGGTAAACTATTTGCTGTTGTTCTTCGGTGAGCTGCATCTCTTTTTACCTGATCACCACGAAAGCTCAGCTTGAATGAAATCAGGCACAAGCGCTGCTAAATGCAATTTAAAATCATAGCTGTAGCGATGTTGTCCCTCGTTGCTGAGGAATGGTGGTAATCAAATTTTTTATCTACAAACCACAACGGACTATATCAGCAACACGGGCTGGGAACGGCTTGAAGCGCGATATATCCGGTATGAAATTCGCGACTGAAGCCGCTCCCACAAAATTACTCCATCCAGTTGTCTGTATTTTCCCTTTCCGTCAAGCTAACCTTGCATTTTTTCCTTTGCTGTGCAAGGGTTGTTGGCTCAAGAATACTACATATTCATTTAGCTTCCACCAACAAGGAGAATCCCATGTCTGAGTTTACCGATGTCACCGTTGTAAAAAAGGCCAACAGTTACTTTGACGGCCGGGTAACCAGTCGAACCATAAAATTTAACGACGGCAGCCGTAAAACTCTGGGAATCATGCAACCCGGTGACTACGAATTCGGTACCGAAGAAAAGGAAGTCATGGAAATCCTTGCCGGTGAGCTGGAAATCCTCCTGCCGGGCGCGGAAACATGGCAACAGATCAGAGAAGGAGAATCATTTGAAGTTCCGGCGAATTCAAAATTTTCTCTCAAGGTAAAAATCCTGACCGATTACTGTTGTTCCTATATCAACGAGTAGGCCTCCGGCTTTAAGAATGGATGCCCCGGCAAAAGGCTGTGACTGCCTGCTCATCTTTCCCCCCCTGGCCAAACCCTGCGAGCCACCGGCGGGGATAGCGCTTCTCGCCGGGGCCGTTCGAGGGGCCGGCAGACGATGCCGGGTTCTTGATGCCAATATCGAGGCGGTAAGCTTTCTTCTTGCCGACACTTATGAGGCGGAAGATACCTGGAGTCGGCGGGCGCTGCGGCATGTTGCAGAGAATATGCAGACCCTGCGGTGCAGACAGGGTTATGATAACTTCTCCCGTTACCAACGGGCCGTGGCCGACATCAACCGGGTGGTTGAACTTGCCGGAAAGCAGCATGGCGTTACCCTGCAGCTCACCAATTATCAGGACGCGACCCTTTCTCCCCTGAACAGCAGGGACCTGCTGCAGGCCGCGCAATCGCCTGAGAGCAATATCTTTTTCCCCTATTTTTCCATCCGCCTGAAGGATATCATTGCCAAAGAGCAACCATATCTGGTTGGTTTTTCCCTGAACTTTCTCAGTCAGGCACTGACCACCTTTGCCATGATCGGCTTTGTGAAAAAACATTTCCCGGCACTGCAGGTGGTTGTCGGCGGCGGCCTGATCACCAGCTGGCTGCGCAATCCCGGCTGGACCAATCCCTTTGCCGGTCTGATTGATCATCTGATTGCCGGTAAAGGGGAAGGACCCCTGTTGGCGCTGCTTGGACAAAAGCCGCCGAAAAAGGATTATATCCCCGACTTTCAGGATATTGCCGACAATCCATACCTGGCACCGGGCCTGATCCTGCCCTACGCAGCCTCCAGCGGCTGTTATTGGAACAGATGCTCCTTCTGCCCGGAGACGGCGGAGAAAAATCCATATACCGCCCTGCCGCCCGACCAGGTGACCGAAGAACTTACCCGGCTCTGCACGGATTATAACCCTGATCTCATTCACTTTCTTGATAATGGTGTCAGTCCGGCCCTGATGTCGGCCCTCGCGGACCGGCCACCCGGTGCCCCATGGTATGGATTTGCCCGCGCCGACAGACAACTGGCCGATCCCGCATTTTGCCGCCGCCTGAAACAATCCGGCTGCCTGATGCTCAAACTGGGGCTGGAATCCGGTGATCAGAGTGTTTTAGACGCTATGGACAAGGGCATAAACCTGGCTCAGGTTGCCGCCGTACTTGCCGCCCTGCACGCGGCAGGTATTGCCACCTATGTTTATCTGTTGTTCGGCACCCCGACCGAATCCATTGACCAGGCAAGAAAAACCCTTGATTTTACCGTCAACCACTGCCGGGAAATCACCTTTCTCAACCTGGCCGTTTTCAACCTGCCGGTCTGCAGCCCGGAGGCCGGGTATCTTGCAACCAACCACTTTTATACAGGCGACCTGAGTCTGTACTGCGACTTTATCCATCCAAAAGGATGGAACAGAAAGAAAATCCGCCGTTTCCTTGATCGGGAATTCAAAAAGCACCCGGCTATTGTCCCTATTATCCGTCGCGATCCCCCTCTGTTCACCTCCAACCATGCTCCTTTTTTTCGCCCAGGTTCATCCGCCTCATTCCAGTAGAATAATTGCGGAAACCGCCCTGAAATGGTACTCTTTTTCCTATGGATAACTCGGCGCAAATCACTGCGGCCACAGGGGAGTTCCTTTGGCTGGACACCTGGTCAACCACTCGTTCAGGAAGAAAACACCTCCTGCTGCTTGCCGTTATTCCGCTTTTTTTTACATTTTTCTTTTCCTGGTCGGCTTTTCACTATGGCACACCGGGTTTTCGCGTTGACAAAACCCAGCGCGGCCTGCATGTCTCCACGGTCTTCCAACAAAACAACCCGATCAGGACCGGCGACCTGATTATTGCCGTCAATAACGAGCCCTACAGGGAAATCTTAGGCCATCAGGCACTGCACCCCGATTCTCCCGCGCAATCCCCCACATCTATTACGGTCAAAAGGAATAATCAGACCATTACCTTTGCGCCCCGCCTGTTCCCCGTCACCTGGCCACTCTACTTTTCCATTGCCTGGCCGCATCTTCTCCTTATCATCCTCTTTCTCTCGCTGGGCATTCCAGCCCTGTTCCAGGCCTCTGCCAAAGAACCGGCCGGTCTTTTCTTCTTTATGCTCTGCTGGTTTGCGACAACAATCGC
>DRLX01000093.1 GCA_011322715.1 Desulfobulbaceae bacterium | reverse complement strand
ATGGACGAGACTTCGGCGGCCGGAAAAAAAATATTATCATCTATAATCTGCACCAGCCGTTTACCCAGACCGAACCGGCCATGAAATGGGATGGAGAATGGCATATTACCCTGGAGGTGTTTCGTGACCTGGGTTTGGCCTTTGCCGTGGTAATGATATTGATTTATATGCTGATGGTGGGCTGGTTCAAGGATTATATCACGCCCCTGGTTGTCATGGCGGCAATTCCCTTTTCCCTTATCGGCATTCTGCCGGCCCATTGGGCGCTGGGGGCATTTTTCACCGCCACATCCATGATCGGCTTCATGGCCGGGGCCGGAATCGTGGTACGGAACTCGATTATCCTGGTTGACTTTATTGAACTGCGCCGCGGCCATGGTCTGCCGCTGGCCGAGGCCGTGGTTGAGGCCGGGGCTGTCCGTTTCCGTCCCATGCTGCTGACCGCCCTGGCCGTGGTTGTCGGCTCATCGGTCATTCTGGCCGACCCTATTTTCCAGGGACTTGCTATCTCATTGATGTTTGGTGAGATTGCCAGCCTTCTGATCAGCAGAATGGCGGTCCCTGTGCTCTATTATATGGTTAAACACCGGTAAGAACAAAAACAAAGCGCATAAACCCGGCCAATCGAATTCATACCAACAAGCCCGCCAATCCCGAGAGGACCATTATGGACATTACCACCATCTGGAAACCTGAATACTGTGTCGGCCATCCGGAAATCGACCGCCAGCATAAATATCTTTTTGAACTCTGGATTATGCTTGATTCAATGAAAAACCAGCAGGATAACAGACTTTCCCTTGAGCAGGCCCTGCTGTCACTCTTTGATTATGTGGAAATTCATTTCAGCAATGAAGAAGAATTTCTGGCAACACATCCTGAAATCGACCAGCACAAAACCATTCATGCTGATTTTCTGGCGCAGACAAACACATTCATGGAAGATTTCCACAACGAAACACTGGATCTCCACACCGTTGTTGATTTTCTCCGCGACTGGCTCATAGAGCATATTGTGGAAACGGATGGTCGATATTTCAAGGAACTGGCACAGAAATCATGATTCGAAACAGTGCAGCAGCATACCGGCTCTACACTATTGCGGCAATACGCTTTTAATCCCCGGCTGATGACCGGAATCTTGAAATTGCTTCCGGATGCGGTTGACCGCCTCCATATCGGCCAGAAAAATATCAAGCAGGCCTGGATCAAAATGCTGTCCCCTGCCCTTGCGCAAGATATCAATAGCAGCAGTAATCGGCAGGGCATCCTTATACACCCTTTTCGATGTCAGAGCATCAAAGACATCGGCAATGGCGGCGATACGGGCCTCTATTGGAATATCCTCACCGGCAACCCCATCGGGATACCCCGAACCGTCATACTTTTCATGATGCCCCCGGGCGATAAGGGCGCCGACCTGCAACAATGTTGCCCTGGAATCGGAAAGAATACGAAATCCAAACCGGGCATGTTCCTTCATCAGCGTAAATTCATCCGCCGTCAGCTTGCCGGGTTTAAGTAAAATGGCATCGGGAATACCAATTTTTCCCACATCGTGCAACTGGCTTGCCAGACGAATCAGCTCGCATCTCTTTGCATCAAAGCCGCATCCGCGGGCAATAATCCTGCAGTAATGACTCATACGCAGCGTGTGTTGTGCTGTCTCATCATCCCGAAACTCAGCAGCCTTTGCCAAACGAAGGACCGTCTCCTCACTGGCAACGACCAGTTCCTGTTTGGCCTCAAGCAGCTTCCTGGTTCTCCTTTGCACAAGGTCTTCGAGTTTTTCACTCTGCCGCCGATGTGCAATCTCAAGAAAACGCCGCCTCAAACCGTTGACGACATTGATCACCAGCTCATTACGGCTCACCGGCTTGATCATGTAGGAAAAAGCGCCAAGCTGCAGAGACTGGACTGCAATCTTCCGGTCGTCAATGGCGGAAACCATGAGGACCGCCACATCAGGATATTGATTCACAGCTTCTCGGAGTAAATCAATGCCGCTCATTCCCGGCATATTAATATCAGTGATCATCAGGGAGATATCCATCCGGCCAAGTATTGACATGGCCTCTTCACCATCACCGGCCGTCAGGCAAGAATATCCCTCAATTTCAAGAAACCGTTTATAGATATTTCGTAAATCCGGTTCATCATCGACAATCAGGATTCGATACGTTGAAGATTGATCCCCCACGATACATTCTCCCTCCACAAAAAAGCCGCCCCCGGACAAACAGGAGCAATGCATTTGCACATTAAATTAATTCTCTGTTCACAAAACAGGCAAGCGTAGACTCCGAGAAAAATGTCAAATACAGGAGCCCGCCTTAGCTATCCAGAACGTCCCGCACCGACTGGGCCAATGTCCTGTTCTCAACAGGCTTGGCAAGAAATTTTCGTATCCCCATGGCACTTGCCCGGTCGGCGTCCATAACTTCACTGTAGCCGGTACAGAGGATAATCGGCATTTGCGGCCTTGCGGCCAGTATTTTCCTTGCCAGATCGGCCCCGGTCTGATGCGGCATGGTCATATCGGTGACAACGACATCCACCCGGTCCGAATGACGATCAAACCATTCCAGGGCCTGGCGACTATCCGTAAAACTTGTCACCCGGTAGCCAAGAATGGAAAGGGTCCGTTTCATAATTTCAACCAGCAATGGTTCATCATCAACAAGAAGGACATGCTCGTCACCATGCGGCAATATCGTTTGTTTCACTTCCTCTTCATGGTTCTCCTCGTCATCAACCACCGGCAGATACACATGAAAGGTTGTGCCTCGACCCGCCTCGCTGTCAACGGTAATCTCACCGCCATGGCTTTTAACAATGCCGTGAACTACGGACAGGCCCAGGCCGGTCCCCTGCCCCTTTTTTTTGGTCGTAAAAAAAGGATCAAAAATCCTTTCCCGCACCTGTGGTTCCATACCGACACCGGTATCGGAAACCTCAAGATCAAGCCAGCGTCCCTGCCCGAGACAGGAAGGACCAGTTACAGAGTTGTCTGCAAGTCTGGAAAGACGGATATTGAGGCTGCCCTGTTCTCCGGCCATGGCCTGCTTGGCGTTGGTGCAGAGATTCATTAATACCTGATGGATCCGTACCGGGTCGGCAAGGACCGAGCCGCAGTCCGAATCAATGTCCTGCTGCAGTTCAATGGAACTCGGCAGGGATGACCTGAGCAGTTTCAGGGCCTCTTTGATAACAAACTGTATTCTAACCGGGCGTAATTCTTCTTCCTCCTGGCGGCTGAAGGTCAGGATCTGCCGAATCAGATCCGTTGCCCGTTGACCGGCCGCTATAATCTGGCCTACATCTTTGCGGGCCGGCTCATCTTCGTCCAGCTGCAACTCGGCCATTTCCGCATAGCCAAGAACGGCGGAGAGGATATTATTAAAATCATGAGCAATGCCACCGGCCAGGGTGCCGATGGCCTCCATTTTCATCGCCTGATTCAGTTGTTTTTTAAGCGCTACCTCCTTGGTGACATCACGTTTAACGGCCACATAATTAATAATTTCTCCCTCTTGGTTGCGCACCGGAGAAATAGAGGCATCCTCCTCAAAAAGAGTACCATCTTTACGTTTATTGATAAGATGTCCTTTCCATACCCGCCCGGCACGCAGTGTCTGCCACATATCTTTATAAAACGTCTTATCATGAAGGCCACTTTTCAAGATGCGCGGATTTTTCCCCTGTGCCTCTGCGGCACTATAGCCGGTCATTTTTTCAAAGGCGGGATTGACGTATTCAATTCTTCCGCCGATATCAGTAATGACAATAGTCTCCGAGGCCTGATCAATAGCGGACATCAGGCGGTACCTCTCCTCCTGTGCCTGCTTCCGACGACTTATATCTTCGACAAGGGCCATGCCGCCCTGGATTTTGCCATGACCGTCATACAGAGGTGCTGTTCGGGCCGAGACATGAACCGTCACATTGCTGATTGTGGATCGATACGAACCCTCCCAACATCCCTCCTTACCGGCCAGCGTTGCTTCTAGAATAGGTATAACTCGTTTATCCCGCAATTTTCGTATATCAAGACCTATCATATGTTCACGGTCGGCCTGCATTATTTTGAGGTAATTATCGTTGCAGTCCGTTACATGAAGGTTGGTATCAAAATGAACGATTCCCACCGGCGCCCGTTCAAACAGCTGACGATACCTGGCCTCGCTCTCGCGGATCTGCTCCTCAATATGACGCTGTTTTGTGACATCAAGAAGTATACGCTGTATACTGACTGGATTTCCCATATCATCTCGAATAATTGCAGATGAGACCTGAGTCAAGGCCAGGGTACCGTCGGCCTTATAAACCTCATAATCGTATTCAGCTATAGGGACTCCCTGTAAAAACAGTGGATACTGATGCTTAAAGAACTCAAGGCTTTTGGGCGTCAAAAACTCCGTTACATTTCTGCCGACGATTTCTTCAGGTTTATAACCATATATTTTGGTAAATTCATGATTAACAGTCAGAATGTCTCCCGACAAGGTAGAGGTCAGATAGGCCAGCGGAGATTGTTCAAAAAGGGTCCGATATTTTTCCTCAATCCGTTTCTGTTCGGTAATATCACGACCGATAATAACCAGGGCCTTTCTCCTTCCGTCGTCATGGAAAAGCGGAATTTTATAGACATCAAACACACGGGAAGCTCCATCATGGGCAGGAATGATCTCGTTGCTTCGTGAGGGTGCCTTCCTTTCCCAGGCCAAGGCATCGCTTTCCCGGCAATGGGAAGAAGCCTCTCTATACAATGGTGTATATGCCGCCAGTTCTCTATCGGTTTTTCCCCTGTAACTGACACCCTCCAGCCCAAACAGATGCAGATCAAAAGAATTGGCCAACAGCCAGCGTCCCTGCCCATCCTTGATACAGATAATATCAGGAATAGAGTCGATGATCACTCGTAGTAAATCCCGTTTATCCTGCAATCGACGCTGTTGATGCAAGCGGTCACTGATGTCCCGGACAACGGTGACAAAGAGTGGTTTTTCACCCTTTTCAAGCACATTGACTTTGGCTTCAACGGGAAAGGTACGGCCATCCTTGCATTGATTCGTTCCCGAAAAGGTCAGAGGATTGTTACTTTGCAGAATACGCCGGATCATATCCCGACCATCTGCAGCTGAATAGTCGCGTTCAATATCCAGAATATTCCGGCTTAATAGTTCTTCCCGAGAGTAACCGAGAGAGCTGCAGGCCCGTTTATTGACATCAATAATATTTCCCTTGGCATCATGGATAAACAGGGCGTCAGGAACATGATCAACAAAACGACGCATTCTTCGTTCACTTCGGCGAATACATTTTTCCGCCTCTACCCGATCGGTGATATCTTCACCGGTACTGAGGATACCGTTGATTACATCATTATCCGTACGCAGAATTGTATTGTGCCAGGCAATTACCCGCCTGCCGCCGTCTCTGATTACAATAGTATTTTCATGAAAGAAGGGGTGTTCCTCCTGCCCGGCCATGATTCGAAGAAAACGGTCCTGCAACGCTTGTCGTTCTTCAGGAGCAATGAAATGTGCATACCAGTCCATGCCGACCAACTCATCAGCCGGATAGCCGAGCAGATCACTACCGGTGCTATTGACCAGAGAAATCCGACCCTGCTCATCCAGGATGAGCACAATGACGCCAATCTTCTCAAGCAATTCCAGACTGGTAAGTTGATGAATATTCATTCGTTATTGTTCCGGAACACTTTGCGATAACATCATGCTCGCACGACCAGGTTACGTCCTGATTTTTTTGCCGTATACAATGCCTCGTCAACACGTTTAAGCAGTGAATCTATGGTGTCAACCTGACCGAGACTGGTCACGCCGACGCTCACCGTCAGATGATCGGCGTCGGCAAAGACATGCTCGGCTATACATTTGCGTAATCGTTCTCCCATGGTGTATGCCATGTCCCCATCCGTCCGAGGCAATAAGACCATAAACTCTTCCCCCCCCCAGCGGGCCAGTGTATCAGCCTGCCGTATGGTCTCCATGCTCAAGCGGACAACTTCCTGAAGAACCCGGTCCCCTGCATCATGTCCATACTGATCATTGACCATTTTAAAATGATCAATATCAAACATCAGCAGAGAAAACGGTTCTCCATAACGACCGGCCCTCTGTAGCTCCTTGGACAGCAGATCCATGAACATTCGCCGGTTATAGGCGCCGGTCAGGGGATCCGTTGTTGAAAGGCGCTGCAATTGCTCCTCGGCCTGTTTAAGGGCCGTAACATCCCGGTTGGTGGTTCGGCGTCCCATCCAGGTACCATCGGAGGAATACACCGCCTGACACTGGTGCCAGATCCAACGGACCTCACCATTTTTATGAAGAATGCGGAAGGTCACCTCGGCCGGCCCGGTTGCCTTGACATAATGAAGCCGCCTATGCTCCTGAAAAATCTCCAAATCATCCGGATGAACGATGGTGGTGATAAAATCCGGGTCCTTATAAAAGAGCTCTCTGGGATAGCCGGTTATATCGTTACAACTCGGGGTAATATAGATGGATTCTCCGTCGATTGCATACCAGACATCCCAGTCAACGGAAGATTCGGCCATAATTTTGAAGAGTTCTTCCTTGAGGCGTAACTGCTCAAACCTTTGCCTGAGATCCTCACAATCAACGTCAGGTGAACATTTTTTTGGTTGGCTCAATGCATTTTCCTCTTCAATTTCTTTGATCTGTTCCACAAAATTAGTTAATTATTTATTATGGTTAACAAAATATTTGCCGAATATTTACTATTGTACGCCGTGTAAAAAACGATGGCAAGAAATATAGAAAAATTCGGCAAATCAACACAACGACCTTTCTCTTGTACAAAATACCGGTTTCGGATAGTTTCCCCTCATTGAAGAATCTCCTCACCTTCGGGGTGCATCTATAAATCCTTTCTCTTAGAGCCTGAATTGACAACAATCAGACGTAAACGCAACGCGAAAAAGAAAGCACCGCTGTACACCGCTACCTGCAGCGCAGGCATGGAACATCTGGTCAAGACGGAAATCCAGGAATTCGGCGGTACAAATGTCTCCACGGCGCCCGGTGCCGTATCCTGGAACGGCAAACCGGAAACAGCCTATCGCGCCTGCCTCTGGTCCAGATTTTCCTCACGCATACTGCTGCAGCTTGCAAGTTTTGACGCTCCGGATACCGATACACTGTACCGGCAGGTGAATGCTATTGAATGGGATATCCATTTTATACCGACGGCCACATTTGCCGTCTACTGCACTCTCTCGGATTCCGCCATCACCCACAGTCATTTTGCCTCGCTGCGAGTCAAGGATGCTATTGTCGACTACTTTCGCTCGCGAACCGGCAAACGACCGAGTATTAATATCCGCAAACCCGGCATCCGCCTCAACCTGCATATCAGAGGAGACAAGGCAAGCCTGGCTCTTGACCTTTCCGGCGACAGCCTGCACCGACGGGGCTATCGGGAACAGGGCGGCCCGGCCCCGCTCAAGGAAACACTGGCCGCCGCCATTGCCCACTTAAGCGGAGTTGACAACGATTTTCCGGCAGACACCATTCTGCTTGATCCCATGTGCGGCTCCGGCACCCTGCTGATTGAAGCAGCCCTGATGTTAAGTGATTCAGCTCCGGGACTACAGAGAAACACGAAAAATTTCGGGTTTATGTACTGGAAACGGCACAGTAAAAAGATATGGGACGCCCTTGTCACCGAGGCGCTGGAGCGTGAGGAGGTGGGCCAGAGCAGGCCCTGGCCGCAGATCATCGGTTATGATGCCGACCCCCATGCCGTGGCTGCCGCCCGAAAAAATGTCGCCCGGGCCGGACTTGGTGACAACATCATCATCAAACAGGCACAACTCGCCCGCCTCCATTGTCCTGGAAAAAACGGCCTTATACTGACAAATCCGCCCTATGGTGAAAGGCTTTCAGAACTGAAGGCCGTCAAATATCTGTATCGATTTTTAGGTCGGCGCTTTGCTGAAGATTTTCCCGGATGGCGGATGGGATTTTTCTCCGCCAATCCTGATCTCGCCGACTTGGTCGGCGTCAAATGGGATGGACGATACCCGCTGTATAACGGGCCGATCAAATGCCGCCTGATGGTCGGCAATCATAAAGCACGCACCAAACAACCACCCGCCAGGCTGCAGATATCAGATGAGGATATCTCCGGTCCGGGCGAAGAGCTTGCCAACCGGTTGCGCAAAAACTGGGACCGGCTCGCCCCCTGGGCGGAAGAAAAGGATATTTACTGCTTTCGTCTCTATGACGCCGACATGCCCGAATATAACCTGGCCATTGATATTTATGAACGATTTGTCCATGTCCAGGAATATGCGCCGCCCAAGACCATTGATCCGAAAAAGGCCTCGGAACGATTCACCACCGGCCTGCAGGTCCTTCGCCAGCTGTTTTCCCTTG
>DRLX01000092.1 GCA_011322715.1 Desulfobulbaceae bacterium | reverse complement strand
CCGCCGCCATATCGTCCAGTAGTTTTTTCTCTTTTTTTCCCGTGGCGCTGCTGATAATCGTAAAACAGACATCATAGTTTTTCGCAAGTTTTTTTGTCTCGTCCAGAGGAGCAGGTTCAGGAACTCCTTTGATCCGGGAATCCTTGCCGTCGGTAAACAGAAAAACCTGGGTTTGTCCGGCGATTCCCAGCAGGTGTTCGAGCTTCATCAGCGCTATTTGGAGCATGGGCGGGCCGGTCGGAGTGGTCGGCAGACGGTCAATGGCGAGGTTGTATGCCTTTTTATCAAAGTTGTGCAGTCGGTAATAGGGGGCAAAGGCCTCCGGTGAACCACTGAGCCAGAGCCCGCCTTTCCAGTGGGGATACAGTCCGGCCTGCCAGCTTAGTTCGGGCAGAGAGGCGCTGCTTTCCCGGATAATCTTTTTTTCCATGGCCATTCTGGTCAGGCCGGTCTGCTTGTAGGGCACATCCATGGACGTGGACGGATCGTAGACGATAAAGAAATTGTCGGCCATTTTCAGATACGTTGTCTGTGGCACGCCTGCAAATAAGGGCTGGGCGAGGATGAGGAAAAGGAGAATGAGAGGGGCCGTCACCGAGGAATGAACTTGTTTCATGGGCCTGTTTCCTGAATACATGGGTTGTCTCGTGTCCCAATGGGATCCCGAGTAGTTATTCAAGTATATCTGTCGGAATTAGTCACTGTCAAGGAGGTGTTTTTTTCTGGGTGAAAGATTCCTGATAAACCAGCATGGCTGGACCGGATAAGGTAACGGAGTGAAGAGTCCGGATTGACCGGCCATAACAAATTATGAAAATCCCTGACTCCGGCATGGGCAGGTCCCTGCTACCGGGATTTTCAGATAAAAAAATCATGGTAGGGAAAGAGAATCGTCTTCTTTGGGAAGAAGGAGTCCAGGATGGGCGGCGACAAGTCGTGTCAGGGTTTCTCGTTCCCTGTACCTGGTTTTTCGTTCCATGTGGAGCAGGGCAAGCTGTTTGATATTCTCTTCGTTCATGAGCTGCAGGCAACTTTCAACCGAACCATGCCCCGGTATGGAATCACGCATGGTAAAGGACTCATGCAGGGCAAGGTCACAGCCATGCATCAGTCTTCTTGTCGCCTCGGTTGCCCTGCCGTCACCGCTGTAATAGAGGCTGCATTTATTGTCGTTGACAAGCAGGCCGTAATTTTTTTGGGAATGACCGCTTACGGCCGCCTGGATATGCAGGGTATTAATCGTAACGGTTGTGCCGGGCGTGATGGTTGTAAACTGCAGGGAAAAAGTCAGCTTGTCGGCAAATCCAGGGTAGGCGAGCTCCAGGGCTGCAAGAGCTTTTTCTTTCAGGTTCTCCTGGCCGATGAACTGCAACGGTCGCGTCCGACCCATTTCCCAGAAACGAAGCAAAAGAAGCGGCAGCCCCAGGAAGTGATCGCCATGAAAATGAGATATCCAGACGTTGTCGAGGCAATCGGGATCGTCACAGTAATGAAAGAATCGGTGCGGTACGGAAAATCCACAGTCGAGCAGGAGTGTGGTGTCCTTTGCGTGTACCAGGATCGAGCAGTTGCCGTGTCGACTGTCACAGGCCTCGCCGACACCTAAAAAAAGAATTTTCATTGGAGTTAATCCCGTTTTTTTACAGGAATATCGCCGGATATCGGGCTGATGGTTTCAATCAGACCACCAAAGGCTCCATCCCTGTACCAGGGGACCTGCTGGATGAGTCGGGAGCCGCTTTTTCTTTGCGTGATGTAGACGTTGGCTTCTTTTGTCTGTAACTGTCGGCGAATAATTGTGTTTGCCGACTCGGGGTGACAGTCAAACAGGCTGGTGCCGAGCAGTTTAGCGCCGCCGCGCTTGGCGAACAGCTCAATGGAGCGTTTGTTCATGGCAATGATAATGCCGTCCGTGTCGCACACCGTGACGGCGGCCGGATAGTCTTCCTGCCAGTCAAAGGTTGGCTGGTTTTTTTCTATGGTCATGGATAACTACTCCCGAGGCATATAAAATATCATTTTATTTTATTATTGTAATTGATTGCAGGGGGCCGCAGACGTGCACGAGATGGATGGAGAATATAGTAGTTGCTATGTGAATCAGCATGATCGTGGGCGGATGTGGTGCTCTGAGAGCAGTTACGACCATGGATCATACTCCTTTCCGACGGGCGGCTGTGGAAATCGAACGCGATGTTCCAGCTTGTCTACCGAAAAGGGGAGGATTGAAAAAAGGGCCTGTTCCATTTCCCGGCAGCGTTCAAAATTTTCCCGGATAAGTGCATGTCGCTGGGGATCATTGTTGCCGTAATGGCTGATAATATATTGCAGCCGTTCTTCCAGGCTGACGACTTCCGCGTGCCGGACCCGTTTGTCGGCATAATAGACGATCTCTCCGGCGGTAAACAGACCGTTTTTGTACCGACCCGGATCATGCTCGGTCAGGATGACGTGTTCTTTCACGATCCGTGCAATCTCAGGATATCCATGTCGCAGACAGATTTCAGCTCCCCGGGCGGCATGGTCACAGCCATTGTCCAGGCATGGGGTTTTGGCAATGTCGTGGAGCAGGGCCCCGGCAATAACCAACTTTTCGTCTGCAAGTGGAGCAAGACCGGATTCATCCGCCAGACCGGTGAGCAAAGCATCGGCCACCTTGGCGACAACCAGTGAGTGGTGGCGAATATTAGTGAGCATTTCGTACTCATCCATGAGCCGGATGCAGGTTGCGAGGTTTGGAACGGTCATTGCCCGGTCAGTCTCCAGTGCTGTATTCATGGACGCAATCGACAACAATTTGAACCTGTTCCGGCGGAGTCTGCGGTACAACCCCATGACCCAGATTAAAAATGTGGCCCTTGGCCCCGCGTGCGTCATCAAGTAATTTTTTGACGCGGTTTTGTAACTCCTTTTCAGGAAGAAACAGGGCAATAGGATCCAGGTTTCCCTGGACCGCATGATCGCCGACCCTGGTAATGGCATCCTTGATATTGATGCGCCAGTCCAGACCCAATACATCGGCGCCGCTGGTAATGGTATGCTCGATCAGGGTCGACCCGTTGTTGGCGAAATAGATAATCGGCACATCGGTTACCTTACGCAGCTCATGAATGATTGTTTGAACATAGGGCAGGGCAAAGCGGGCATAGTCACATGGGGCAAGCACTCCGGCCCAGGAGTCGAATATCTGCAGGGTCTGTGCGCCTGCCCGGGCCTGGGCCTGCAGGTAGAGGCTGGTGCAGCGGGTAATTTTTTCAAGAAGAGCGTGATAGAGTTCCGGCTGCCGGAACATCATTTTTTTTGTTTCCAGGAAGACCTTGGATGAGCCTCCTTCAATCAGATAGGTGGCCAGGGTGAACGGCGCTCCGGAAAAACCGATCAGCGGTACCTTGAGTTCCGCCCGGAGCAGTTCTATGGTCGCAAGGACAAAGGGCATGGTCTCCTTCGGGTCGGGAATGATCAGGGCATCGACATCTTTTTGGCTCCGTATCGGGTCCGGAAAGACCGGGCCTTTACCCTCGTGAAATTCCAGCGTTAACCCCATGGCCTCCATGGGAATCAGGATATCGGAAAAAAGAATCGCCGCATCCATACCGAAAATATCAACCGGTTGCAGGGAGACTTCGGCGCAGCGTGCCGGATCTTTGCATAGATCAAGAAATGTGCCCTTACCCCGGGCCCGAACTTCAAGATACTGCGGTAGATAGCGGCCCGCCTGCCGCATGATCCAGATGGGAGTGTAATCGGTTTTTTCGCCTCGGCAGGCCTTGAGAAAGGTATCATTCATGATTGTTGGTTCCGGTCTGTAGAAAATTTTTTAAACGCTTAAACGCTTAAACGCTTAAACGCTTAAACGCTCAAACGTTCAAACGCCATTTATTTTGGCTGATAACTGCAAAATGGTTCCTGGGCCAGGTAGTCGCCGTTAACTGCGTAGGCCCGGGCCCGGCAGCCGCCGCAGACATTGACGTATTCACAGCGGCCGCAGCTTCCTTTGTAGCTTTTAAAATCACGCAGTTCATGAAACAGAGGCGAATTTTCCCAGATATCCTGAAAAGACTGCTCTCGTATATTACCGGCGGCCTTGGGGAAGTAACTGCAGGGCAGGACAT
>DRLX01000091.1 GCA_011322715.1 Desulfobulbaceae bacterium | reverse complement strand
TCTGTGTCTTGTCGTAACAGTTTCTGCGCATCCTTTCTGACTACGGCCCGGGCGGTTATCTGATCAAAGCCGGCAGCAAAGTCGATACTGGTAATATGACCGATTTCAATCCCGTGGTAGCGGATCTTTGTGTGTTTGCCAATGGACTTTGCCGACCGCATGTGCAGGGTCAGGCGCAGACCGTCTGCATCCCCGGCCGCCTGCAGATCCTGGTAAAGATGGAAGATATAGCCATTGCGGAGTTTGGAAATATGTCCCGGATTATACAGGGATATCCCGCCGCTGAAAATTGATTCCAGGGAGGCCGCTTCCAGGGTGATTCCCTGCAGACTGGCCTCGGCCTTTATGCCGGAAGATGTATAAAAGCGGGAGGAGCCATTGACCAGGTAGCGAAATTTTTCAAAGACCAGCAGGTCGATGACGATACCATGTGTTTTTCGGGACAGGGTCAGGTCCATGACCTCGCCGATCTTGATGTTGTTGTACAGCACCGGCGAGCCCACCTTGAGGGTGACGGGTTTTTCCGCCTCTATTTGCAGGTTGAGCCCGCGGGGCTGGAGGGCGCTTTCATAGAGAACGGCGTCATGATAGCTTTCATAAAGGTGAAATTTTTGTATTGTTTTGCCCGACGGCCGTTTCTTCTCTTGTCCCTGCGCCGGGGTGACAAAGGTCACTCCGCCGGCCAGCATGGCCCGCATGGAGGAGAGGTTGATCTTAAAATTGGAAAAACTGCCGTTTATCTGGACGCCGCTGACATTCCAGAAGATTGAGTTGTCCGCCACAAGCCGGTCAAATGGTTTGTAGATAAGGATGGTGGTGCGAACATTTTTGCCGTCCTCGGTGAGCACGATATCCGTGATCTCACCGACAATGATTTTTCGATAAAAAACCGGTGTGCCGATGGTCAGAGAACCGCTGTCCCGTGCCTGCAGGTTGAAAGAAGTCCCCGGCCGCAGGGTTGGAATGGGCATGGGATTGGCTTCAACTATGAAATGATCCCGGTGCGGCCCGTCCCCGACCTGAAAGGTGATGTAGGCCCCGGAGAGCAGTGTTTCCAGATTCTTGATGCCCTCAATGGAGACCTGGGGACGGATAACCCAGAATCGTGTGTTTTTACGCAGGATGACCTCTGCTCGTGGATCAAGCAGGAGGGTGGCGGTGACCGTGTGGAAGGTATCGTTGTTGATATCAAGGCTTTTGACTACCCCGGCCTTAAGACCGCGATACAGCACCTTGGTCTTGCCGGCGACAATTCCGGCACCGGTGGCTAACTGCAGGGTCATGGTTACACCGTACTGGGCGTCTTCAAAATCCTTGAAAAGATGATATTTTTGGCCCGATTGTATCGTCGGCGTGTTTTGCAGGGCCTTTGGGGTTGCGCAGGATATACCGCCGTAGATAAGCGAGGCAAGTGATTCCATGTTGACGGTCAGGCCGGTCTGCAGGTCGCCGCTGACAGAGAGGCCGGAGGCGTTCCAGAAACGGGTGCCTTCATGGATCAGGTGACGAAATTCAGGTCTGATCAGGATCTTGAGACGAATCATTCCGTCTTTTTCCAGGGTATAATCTTCGACCAGGCCGATTTTGATATTCTTGCTGTAGACGCGGGACCCACGCTGCAGGGAATAGAGGCTTGGGCTTTCAAGGGTAATATGCAGGCCCGGCGCATCGGAATCCAGGGGCGGCGGGGTCTCCAATCCTTCAAAAAAACGGCTCTCCGTCGTTGATGTTCCCTTTTTCACGGCAATATAGGAACCGCTGACCAGGGTTTCCAGGCCGGTAATGCGACCGGCGGAGATCTCCGGCCTCACAATCCAGAACTTTGTGTCCTTGACAAGGCCCGGCCGCGTTTTTTTATTCATTTCGATATACAGATTGACCCCCTTGAGGTTGCCTGCAATCTCGACTTTTTTGACCGTTCCCACGGCAATGCCCTTGTACATGACCTTGGTCTTGCCGGCCGTGACGCCTTCGGCGGAAGCAAAGTGGATAGTAATATCAATACCGGCATCCCGATAGGAGGTGTAGAGCAGCCAGCCGCCGATACAGAGGGCGATAAAGGGAAGAAACCAGATCGGTGAGATAATGGATTTGTTTCTCAGTTCAGGTTGTTGCATGATATACGAGATGGTTGATCAGAAGAGGCGGTTGCGTCCCAGAGAAGGCGCGGATCAAAACTTGTGGCGGCCAGCATGGTGCAGACCACGACTCCGGCAAAGTAGAACACCGCCGGGGCGGCATTGATGGTTGAGAGAAAACCGAACCGGACCAGGGCGCAGAGCAGAGCAATGACAAAGATATCAAGCATCGACCATCGGCCGATGAACTCAATGAACCGCAGCATGATGGTTTTTTGTCGCCGCCGACCGGGAAGACGAAAATGGATGGTTAGCAGGATGAGAAGCAGTCCGGAAATTTTAAAAAGCGGCACCAGGATAGAGGCGGTGAGAATGATGGCGCCGATGCCGTAGGAGCCCTCTTGGAAAAAATAGATAATGCCGTCCATGATGGTTGACCGGTCCGGGACGCCGAAATAATCCACCTCCATGATGGGCAGGATATTGGCCGGCAGGGTGAGGATAACGGCCGTGATCACCAGGGCCCAGGTACGGTTGAGGCTGTCTTTTTTCCGAAGATGCACCTGCTCGCCGCAACGGGGACACCTGCCGGCGCCGTTTGAGGAGATGGG
>DRLX01000090.1 GCA_011322715.1 Desulfobulbaceae bacterium | reverse complement strand
CGCCCCCCGCCAGTGGCCGTTCAACATACCGGAAAAACCATAGAGAATTTTCGTTTTTCCCTGAACATCCCGGCAGAGTAAGACGCCAAACATCTTGCCCCGCTCCGATCCGAAAAGCGGCGCTGTCGTTGTACGATCATCGGGCGCATTGTCAGGCCCTGTCAGATCAACATGGCCGTGGTCATCGAAAAACCGCATCAGGGCACGGGCCGCCGGCCGGACCGCTGCACCGTCAAGCCCATGTTTCCGGCCGCAGCGCGGGCAATAGCCAGTACAACCGATCCCCGTCTCTTTTGCTGCAGGCATGGGCTGTTACTTCCTGAACAGGTAAAAAAGCAGAGACAGCAGCAGGCTGACGAGGACAGAGCTGGTCAACGGAAAGTAGAGATGAAAATGTTCCTTGTTGATCACCAGGTCCCCCGGCAGCCTGCCCAGGGGAATATGCCGCAACCAGGGCCATAACAACCCGAGTATGATCAAACCGATGCCGCCGTATATAAACAATCGTCCCATATCAACTTTTCTCCCGACCGGGTTGCCGGTGCTGGGTCATCATCACACCAACAAATATAAGCAGTCCGGCCAAAAACTGCCAGCCGGTAAAATGTTCTCCGAGAAGCAATACGCCAAGCACAACCGCCCAGAGCGGGATCAGGTTAATAAAGGCCGCCGCCTGATTAGCCGGCACCCGACTGACGCCGAAATTATAGAGGCCATAGGCGCCGACACTGACAAAAGTGCCGAGATAAAGGACCGAAAGCAGGGTGGGCATCGGGATTATTTTCGGCATATGAATATCCGTAATCAGTAGAATCAACAGAAAAAATACCGCTCCGATAACGGATTGCGCGGCGGTCAAAAAAAGCGGCGGCAGGTCTGCGCTTAATTTTTTCAGTAAAATAATGTATCCTGTGGCGGTGATCATTGCCAGAAACTCCAGGAAATTACCCAAGACGGGGTGCGGCGCATGCTCGGAAACCGAGGCCGCCAGGCTGAGCCATACTGCACCAACTGCGGCAAGAAAGAGGCCGACGAGAATCCGTCTGGTCACTCTTTCTCCAAGAAACAATGCTGCCGCCACGGCCACAAGCAGCGGCAGCATAGTGGTAATCAGAGACGCCTGGGAGGCGCTGGTCAGATTCAGGGCCGCCGCCTCAAAGAGAAAGTAGAGGCAAGGCTCACAAAGCCCCAACCCGGCGAGCAACAGCACCTGTTTTCGGCTCAGACGTAGACGCAAAAAAGATCGAAGGAACGGTAAAAAACATATCGAAGCGATAACCATCCTGGCACAAACCACCAGCATGGGATCCAGGTTGCCGATGGCATATTTCATAGCCACAAAGGAACTGCCCCAGAGAAACATGGCCGTAAGCAGCGCCGACAATGAATACCACCGACGTAAACGATAGACCGCAGTCACCGCGCCTCACACGGTCCCGGACTGCATATGGACTTTTGTAAATGCATTTTTTTTAAATATTATGCTTTTTATGGATGGATAATGATTGGCTTTGAAAAAAACGCAACCATAAACCGGGCAGGACAAAGCCGCAAATATTTTGTCTTTTTTCTCGCCTTCCTGCTCCTGTTGCTGTTCGTCCCGACGGCCGGGGCAACCGAAAACCATGAACTGACCGATGCCAGTGCTCGCAAGACTTTTCGGGTCTACCGGACCATTCCCTGTCTGACACGCAAACAACTTGAGTACGGCCGGGACATAATCCGGGGTCTGGAATACAACAGCCAGCGTATTTTCCGCAAACTCTGCCTGCTGCCGGGGATCAACTTTGCCACCGGCAACCAGGCCTGGGAACTCCTGCTTGCAACCCGTCTGACCTATGAACAGGTCCTTGCCTTTGAACAGTGGAGCGACCTGCCGGGTGTTGATCTTTCCCTTGCCCTGCAGGCATTGCCGCAAATACAGCAGCTCAGTTACGAAGCAGGGCGTGCATTTCGCTCCTACCTTGACCTGCCGGACATCTCCCCCCGCAACGCCCTGCAGACTATCCCCCTGCTCAACGGCTTAAAAAGCATCAACAAACGTGCTGTCCAGGGTCTGATGACCATCCAGGACATGGACGGTATCAAGGCCCTGGACGGCCTTATCGAAGTGGCCAGGCTGATCGATCATCAGGCCAGGGCGGCCGACAGTTACGCCCGCATCCATGACATGAATACGGAAACCATGTTTGATAGCCTG
Organism: Desulfobulbaceae bacterium; assembly: GCA_011322715.1. GTDB lineage: Bacteria > Desulfobacterota > Desulfobulbia > Desulfobulbales > Desulfobulbaceae > DRLX01. The sequence goes on along the minus strand of DRLX01000090.1, from coordinate 7,448 downwards.
CCCCTGCTCAAACAACTGCGACAAGAAGATGCCTGGAACGCGCACAACCTCTTTCGGCAAAAGGATATGAGCCGCATTGACGGCTGGCTGTGGATTATCCGCTATTTTGCTCTTCCGCCCATGGTGCAGGAGGCCCAGTATTACCGCCAGGACGACGAACACAAAAAGGCATTGCTGCAGGCCTTTTACGACGGAGGTGAAGAGTTGATCTGGGAGATTAACAACCTGCATGCAATTACCGATCGGTTTGGTTTTGAAATCTCGGAGGCGGAGCTGAAAACGTGGACGAAAAAGCAACTCTATGCCCGCTTCCAGAAGCTCTCCCGACAGGTGCGGTTTACCTACGGCAAACGGTTTTACCCGGCCATGGCCCGAGGGAACACGACGGCCATGATCAGTATCCTTCGCCGGGCGACCGCAGCCGACCGGGTACAGACGGCCCGCGACCTGAGCTCGGCCAATATCTATGCCCTGCTCTCCCAGGGCAGTGAACTCTACGATTCTTCTTTTCGTGACATTCTGGTGCCCATCCTGAAAAAACGAATGGTTGAAAACCACCACGGTGACCTGCCGGCCTTTCTTCAGGCCATTGATCCGGGCAACATGCTGGTCTCCAGCTTTATCGTCAGCCTGGCCCAGAAGGGGAAACTGACCACGTTTTTCCCGGAAGATGACCTGAGACAGAAAAAAATCCTTAATCTGGTTGCCGCCTCGGCCTTTAAAAATGAGGATTCCATCCTGTTGTTTTCAGCCACTTTTGTCCATCTCCTCAAAATTCTCCAGCCCGATGCCCGCACCTATCTCATCGATAAGATGTGCCGGGATGCCGACCGCGACAGGTCCACATTCTCCCGCCTTATCAGCGTAATCCTCCAATATTACATGCAGGAATATCCCGAACTCCTCAGTAGTCGGGACAGGGTGCTTATCACCCGGCTTATCATCAGAAAAGGGGCAATCGACCTGGCAAAATATCAACAGACCCCCTTTAAGGAGTGGAAGGAAGATGGCCGGTTGGGCTCCATATCCATCTTTCACCCCGATGATGACGGCCGCAAATCCTTTCTCTCAAACACCCATATTCTGCTACGAAGCGGCTACCGGCTCAGCCTTTGTGACCAATACACCCTGGACCCGATCAGTCCGCAGCAACGACTGCAATACCGGCGCATCATAGAAGAGGCTCGTAGAAATCCCACCTCGGACCTGCCCCGGCTGTTTCGGGCCATGCACACCAACCATTTTGCCGTCGCCCTCGAGAAGAAAGTGGCAGGTATCACCATTCGACACGGGTTATATGTCTATGTCGACGAAAAAGACCAGCAGCGCCTCCTGGAGCGCTTTTTCAAGGGCGGTGACGAAATGATCGCCCAGCGTGGCCACAGCTACTGGCGCTCGGAACAACTGACCGATCCCCTCGTCAAGCTGTTACGGGAACAGAAGCTGACCGATGCGGACATTGATGCCAAACAGCGTTTTTTAAGCCTTGGTTCCTGCGGCGGCGTCAAGGCCTACACCCGCATGACCCGCCTGTTCCGCGGCCACGTTGATATCCTGGCAACAATCGGCACCGGCATGGCGATCATCAACGATCCCTACAATAAAAATATCCTGGAGGTCATTGCCCAAAATCCGGCAACAATTTCCTGGAAAGGGGTTGCCGACAAACTCTCCTTTATCTTCAAGGGAGGCCGGGGCCAGGACTATCTGCAACCGGGTTCGCTGACGGCAATACTGCATAAAATTATCGATGAAAAGAAAAAGAGCGATGAACGGGAACAGGATTTCGACTGTATGATTCAGGATACCTTCTGCCCGGAAGAGAACTGACGACATGGCGATCTTTACCAGGGAAAAACTTTCGGACCTGCTCTCCATGGCCGCACGGAAACCGGGCTGCGCTTATCTCTTTGTCGGCGACCGCTTTCTATGCCGACAGGCATGCACGCACCTGGAAGAGGTCCTGCTTGCCGACGGCGGCACGGTCCATGCCCTGGACGGCGATCACGAGGATCCGGCAACGACGGTATCCAGGCTGCAGAGTTTCAGCCTGTTGCCGGGCCGCCAGATATACCGCATCAGCGACACCCGCCTGTTTCACTCCAAAAAAACGGCCAAGGCCCTGTGGACGCGTGCTGTTACAGCCCGGAGCGAAGGCAAATCAGAGGCGGCGACCCGACACCTGCGGGCCATGATGACCTCCTGCGGCCTGGATCCGGCAGGTCCCGATGACAACCCGGCAAAGCTAACACCTGCGGAATGGAAGAAACGCTTTGATTTCCCCCATCCGGGCGGAGATCTTTCCTGGATAACCAACCTGTTAGCGGTGAAGACGAAAGATAAACCCGGCGCTTCCACAGCTTCCGGAAAAGATCCGGCCGCTCTTCTCCGGAAGGCCCTGGAATCAGGCATCGCCAAACATAACACCCTTATTCTGCTGGCTGAGGAGGTCGATAAACGCAAGGCCTTTTATCAGTATCTTAAAAAAAATCAGGTCATCGTTGATCTTAGCGTGGATAAAGGCGCCGGAAGCAAGGCGCAAAAGGTGCAAAAGGGCGTGCTTGTGGAACTGATTTCAAGCACGATCAGGGAAATGGGCAAGACCATGGCCCCGGGAGTCATGGACCAGTTGCTTGACCGAATCGGTTTTTATCCGGTAGCGGTGGTCATGGAAACGGAAAAGCTCTGCCTGTCCCTGGGTGAACGCAACCGGATCGAGCTGGATGATCTCAACGCCCTGGTCGGCAGGACCCGGCAGGAGGCGCTTTTTGAACTGACCGGCGCCATCGGCGACCGGCAACCGGCAAGGGCGCTTACCATTGCCGGTCACCTGCTGGACGATCAGATGCATCCGCTGGCCATCATCGCTACCCTGCGTAATTACGCCCGTAGGCTACTACTTTTCAGGGTCCTGCAGCAACAACCGCAATACGGGTATACACCCGGCATGCCCGCCAATAATTTCCAACGTCAATGTTTGCCTACCCTTAAAAAAGAGCCCCGTTGGAAACAGGAACTGAGCGGCCATCCTTATGCCCTCTACATGCAGTTTACAACCGCGTCCGGATTTTCCGCCTCCAGGCTTCAGAACTGGCTGCAACTGATCCTGCAGGCTGAACGACGACTCAAGGGATCACCGCTTGATCCGCTGACTATTCTCCACCACCTTCTACTCGCCATGCTTATCGCCAATGACCATGATGCATAAATGTTGGGGGCAGCTGATCACTTGCTATATAACTGTGTGTTTTTATTTATTTTAGAGATGTAATCCATCACGGATGCCCCGAATTTGCACAGGCGTGCATGGTCGCTATAGCCCCTCTATGCGGGCATGCGTGACCGCGTGAAGGCGGAGTTTCCCGTGATGACTTACAGTTGGAGAGCTGCCGACTTCTCCGTGAAATCGGGGATCAACTCCCCGACGTAACGGCCTTGCAAAATCAGGAGAGAGCATTACAATAGTAGATAATAGGAAACGGGGACATCTTTCCCGCTTCCGGTAAAACAACAGTGATTCTTTTTTTTAACAATTCCGGCAGTAATGGCAAAAAATAAAACAACCCGCCAGGAAGATATCCTGACGCGTGAACGGGAAGACCTGCAGGAACCGCATCTCTACAAAGTGCTCCTGCATAATGATGACTACACAACCATGGATTTTGTCATCATGATTTTAGAGACGATCTTTCATAAAAACACCGAAGATGCAACCCGGATAATGCTCAATGTGCACCACCAGGGGATGGGAATTGCCGGTGTGTATACCCGCGAAATCGGTGAAACAAAGGTCGCGGCCGTGCATCGTCTTGCGCGGAAGAATCAGTTTCCCCTGAAATGCTCCCTGGAAAAGGTGAGCTGAACCACTACGATACCTACACGATTATGCTGAGCAGAGAACTTGAGCTGGCCCTTATCAAGGCGATAAAGGAAGCGAAAACACATAGACACGAGTACGTCACCGTTGAGCACATGCTGTACGGCCTGCTCCACGATGACCTTGCCCGTCACATTATTGATAAATGCGGCGGCAACAACGACAATCTGAAAGTACGGCTGGAGCGCTTTTTTTCCGGTAGCCTGCCTGTTCTCAAAGACACGCAGGCTGAACCCGCACAGACCATTGCCTTTAACCGTGTCCTGCAGCGTGCGGTCAATCATGTGCAAAGCTGCGGCAAAAAACAGGTGGATACCGGCGATGTGCTGGTTTCTCTCTTTACGGAAACCGAATCCCATGCCGTCTACTTTCTCGGTTCGGAAGGGGTCGGTCGTCTTGAGGTGATGGAGTACATTTCCCACCATATCCCGGAAAGCCTGCAGCGGGAACCCCTGCGGCATGTACAGCCCCGCCCCAAACAGACTAAAAAGAAACCCGGCAACAACCCGCTGGAGGAATTTACCGTCAATTTTTCCGCCCGGGCCGCCGAGGGAAACATTGATCCGCTTATCGGGCGTGACGGAGAGATTGAACGTATCATGCAAGTGCTCTGCCGTCGCAAAAAAAATAACCCGCTCCTGGTCGGGGAACCCGGAGTCGGGAAGACGGCCATGGCCGAAGGTCTTGCCCTGCGGATCCATGAAGATGGAATCGCCCGCAAAGAAGAGGAGGTGGATACCGACAAACTCGTACCCGATCTTCTTTCCGGCACCGAGATCTACATGCTCGACATGGGCACCCTGGTTGCCGGCACCAAGTACCGGGGTGATTTTGAAAAGCGTCTCAAGGATGTTATCGGTGCTATAGAAAAACACGATAATGCCATTCTCTTCATTGACGAGATGCACACTATTGTCGGCGCCGGAGCAACCAGCGGCGGGTCCATGGATGCTTCCAATCTACTCAAACCTTCCTTGCAGGCCGGAACCATCCGATGTATCGGATCGACCACCTATGAAGAATATAAAAACCATATTGAAAAGGACCGGGCACTGTCACGGCGTTTCCAGAAGATCGACATAGAGGAACCGTCAATCGACGACACCTATGCCATCCTCCGTGGCCTGCAGTCCAGGTATGAAGATCACCATCAGATCCGATATTCCACAAATGCAATTCACGCCACGGCCGAGCTGTCCGCCCGCTATCTCAACGACCGTTTTCTCCCGGACAAAGCCATAGACGTCCTTGATGAAGTCGGTGCTTCATTTAGACTTGCGGGCAAGAAGGGCCGCACAGTCAGTGTGCGCGACATCGAGCATATCGTCTCGAAAATGGCCCGGGTACCGGTGACGACAAAAAACGGTAATGATCTGGCTGAGCTGCATGGTCTGGACAAGGCCCTGAAATCGTATATCTTTGGACAGGACGAGGCCATAAACAATCTGGTCAGGGCGGTTAAACGTTCACGGGCCGGTCTGGGCCATCCGACTTCACCCACCGGTTCCTTTCTTTTTGCCGGGCCTACCGGTGTCGGCAAAACCGAAGTTGCCAGACAGCTGGCGGCTGCCATGAAGATCAACTTTGAACGCTTTGACATGAGTGAGTACATGGAGAAACATGCCGTTGCCAGACTGATCGGCGCCCCTCCGGGCTACATCGGTTTTGAACAGGGAGGCCTGCTGACCGATGCCATTCGCAAACACCCCTACACGGTATTGCTTCTTGATGAAATTGAAAAGGCGCACCCCGATGTCTTTTCCATTCTCCTGCAGGTCATGGACCACTCAACCTTGACCGACAACAGCGGACGCAGAGCTGATTTTCGCAATGTTATCCTGATCATGACCACTAACGCCGGAGCCAGGGAGATGAGCGAGCGGGCCATTGGTTTCCTGGGGGACAGCTCCGGTAAGGAACAAAAGGCCCTGAAGAATCTCTTCTCTCCCGAGTTCAGAAACCGGCTTGATGCAACCATTACCTTTGGTACTCTTGAGCCCGAGGTTGTCGAAAAGGTTGTGGTGAAAATGATAGCTGAGCTGCAGGAACAACTTGCGGAGAAAAAGGTAACAATCACCCTGACCCCTGCCGCCCGCAAATATCTTGCCCGCCATGGCTATGAGCCTGCCTACGGCGCCCGGCCGCTCAGGCGTTTAATCATGCGGGAAATCGGCGATGTGCTCACCGAGGAGATTCTTTTTGGCCGTCTGAAAAAGGGCGGTGAAGTCCGAATCGGGCGCAAGAACAAAACCATGACCTTCCGCTTTCCCGATGCCTGAGCCTGCAGGCACCCCTCTGTAATTTCCCGGCGATAACCTCGCCGGGCAGGGTCATGGCTGTCATTCCCTCCACCGGCGTTCTCTGCCTCCCGCCTCCCGCTTCCGGCAAAGTACAATTTTTTTTACTTTTCAGCGAGAACCTGTTGACAACAGGCCATAAATACGATACAAATTTTTTATACATTCTATTATTATTATTGAAGCTTACCCTGTTTACCTGCTTTGGAATGACTTATCCATTTGCAGACTTTTTTCAACTAGTTGAAGATATGGGATTTCCCCAAAAACAACAGACATAAGGAGGAGGAAGAATGGTTAAGAAATTTTCCATGCTGGCTCTGGCCGGGCTTATTGCTTTGCCCGCCATGGCTTCTGCCAGCGCCGGCAAAACCCCGCAGGACTTGACATCAAGGATCGATCAGTTGTCCCGTGAACTTGATGCCCTGAAGGCACAGCTTGCCAAGCAGAACGAGACCATCACCGAATATGGTGACACGGTCGATGACATGAGCGACATGCTGGATGAAAAATCCGAATCCTGGGACCTGGCGGCCCGATTCAAGTTTTACGGTGATTTCCGTGCCCGAATGGATTCGTACCATGCGGACACTCTATTTTCCGCAGGAACCCCCCTCCGTATGACAGGGATTAACCCTGCGACCGGCATGCCCACCTATGCCGGGGTCTCCCAGGGTGATCAGAACAACGACACCTTATTTACCAACCGCTTTCGTCTGAATATGCGGGTCAAGGCAACCGAAAACGTTGAGTTCAAGGGACGGTTGGCCATGTACAAGGCATGGGGTATGCAGACCACGCCCAAGGGACTCGGCAATGGCTATCCCATTTTTGACGGTAGCGTAACCAGGCAGCCTTCCGACAGTGCGCTGTATGTTGATCGCGCCTTTGTCAACTGGAACAATATCGGCGGCATGCCGATCTGGTTCTCCATCGGCCGCCGGCCGACCACGGATGGACCGCCGGCGCAACTGCGCATGGGGAGTGATTCCAGAATGGCCACGCCCATTGCCTACATGGATTACCCCTTTGACGGTATTTCCCTTGGCTATGCCTATGCCTGGGGTAATGATATGCTTGGGACAGGCCGCATCCGTTTCTGCTATGGGCGCGGTTTTGAAGACGGCCTCCAGTTTGATAATGAGGCCAACAAACTTAATGATACCGATTTTGCCGGTTTTTCCTGGGATGTCATGAAATCAGGCCATCGGTTCATGAACATCCAGGTCTTTGAGGTCTTCAACCTGTTCAACTATCCGAACTTCCAGTCTGAT
>DRLX01000089.1 GCA_011322715.1 Desulfobulbaceae bacterium | reverse complement strand
CTACCGCGTCCAGTTCCCGGTGATGCGCCAGTATGAGTCCGACACCTGGTACGATCAAAAAGGCCGCATCGTCTTCACCTGCTCCAAAGGCCTCCCCGGCGTCGGTTTTCCCCGCAAAAAAACAAAAACAGAACCCATCGGCTGGGAGGACATCAAAAATATGCAATCCGGCACCGTCACCCGCACCATCACCGACGACACCCAACCCGGCGGCCCAGTCGAACGAACCATCACCTACCACGCCCCCTTTGACCGCTGCGACCGGGAAAAAGACTACGAAGAGGTCTGGGCCAATTTTGAAAAAAGGTTCGGTAAGAATTAAATGGATAATAAATCAGTCAGATACTCTCGCGCAGGCGATGTCTTTCATTACAGATGGGCGGCTCGTCGCTGCCTGAGAATGGTTCCGCCTAATTCACCTCTCAAATGCGTAGTTATTGAAGGATCAAAAGAGGATGAGGTCGCCGGAGAGTATGTGATTGATGTCGCAGAATACATAGACCGAGAAGGCCATGGCACTGAAGAAATTTCATATTTCCAGCTTAAACATTCTACAACGCGACCGGACACTCCTTTTGTCCTGAGTGACCTGAAGGGTACCATAAAAGGTTTTGCAAAACGATTTTTTGAAATATCGCATAACCCACCCAGTACGCCACCCCTTAAGTCAATCACCTTTTCAATTATCACAAACAGACAGGTTAAATTTAAGCAGGATATTCAAGCAATTGCCAATGGCAGATCTACACCAAGAGGATTTCGGAATACATTAGAGAAGTACACAAGCCTAACAGGAGAACAGATCCAGGCTTTTTGTTCATCCATCAAAATAGTTGACGGAGAGGGAGATTACAAAACGCAGCAAGAGGAACTTCAAGCTGAAATATCGCAACTGCTTGCTGGAGCTGTTGATAATACACTGGTTGACAGTATTATTGCTCTTGTTCAGAACAATGCCCTCCCTGATAAAACTGGCCAAATCTTCCGGGAAGATATCCTCAAGCGGTTTGGAGTCACCAATGAAAGAGATTTGTTTCCCGCTCCCCCGGAATTTGAAGAGATAAAATATTCAATCCAGCGAGAGCAGCATGACAATTTATTAAATGAGATAGTAACCGCCTCTGCGCCAATAATTATCCATGCCGCAGGCGGCGTCGGGAAATCAGTTGTTGCTCGTCAGCTTGCTGATTCCTTGCCAAAGGATTCCCTTGGAATAGTTTATGATTGTTTTGGATCCGGCAAGTATCGAAACAGGAGTCAAACAAGACACCGTCATCGCGATGCGCTAGTGCAGATCATCAATGAAATTGCCTCCCTGGGTTTATGTGAGCCGCTGATACCATTACAGGCCGACTTGGATGATGCTATTTTAAGAGCATTTCTGAGTCGATTGCAGATGGCCTCTGCAGCTCTTCGGGAAATAAACAATGATGCTGTGTTGGTGGTTTTTGTTGATGCGGCGGATAATGCGGAGATGGCCGCGGAACAGTTCCGTGAATCCTGTTTTGCTCATGAATTGTTGCGAGAACACTTGCCGGAAGGGTGCCGGATTGTCCTGCTGTGCAGAACGGAGCGTGTCGAGCTGCTGCGACCTCCTTCTGTTGTCCGACAACTTGAATTATTGCCTTTCAGCCAGGCCGAGACATTAATTCATCTCCACGAATACTTCCCACAGGCAAGCCATGATGACGGCATCGAGTTCTGCCGCCTAACTGCAGGAAATCCAAGAGTGCAGGCAAATGCATTGAGTTTGAAGTGTGAGAATACTTCTGATGTATTAATGAGCCTTGGCCCGTCAGGGATGACGGTTAATGAGCAGATAAACAATCAACTTGCCGCTGCCGTCTCCAACCTTAAGGAGGATTTTCCAGATACTTTTCAACCGCAGATTGATGCCATCTGTCTCGGGCTGGCTAATCTATCTCCATTTATTCCAATAAAGGTTCTTGCCGTTGCCTCAGCAGTAGATGCTGATGCTGTGAAGAGCTTTGTTGCTGACCTGGGACGGCCTCTTTGGCTTTCCGACGATTCCGTCCAGTTCCGAGATGAGCCGACTGAAACATGGTTTCGGGAAACATTTTCAGCATCAGAGCTGCAGATTGAATCGTATGTTGACCGCCTCAAGCCTTTGGCTGCGGAGTTTTCTTATGTGGCGGAAGTTTTACCTTCTTTGTTGCTGCAATCAGGTAAATATGACGAATTGATCAGTTTGGCGCTTTCTGATGATTTTCTTCCGGAAGACAGTCCAATTGATCAGCGAAATGTTCGGGTCTATCGGCTGCAATTTGCTTTCAAGGCAGCATTGAAGCAGAAACGCTATGCCGATGCGGCAAAATTAGCCTTGCGCGCGGGAGAAGAGGTCGCCGGCGATAATCGTCAACTGGAACTTCTCAAGACGAATGTTGATCTCATTGCTCCCTTGCAATCCCCGGAGCGAGTACAGGAACTGGCTTTTCGTCGCTTGCTGCGAGGTAACTGGGATGGTTCTGAAAATGTGTATTCTGCATCCCTGTTATCTTCTGTTGAAGATTTTAAGGGGGAAGCGCGAGGATATCTGAGGGCCGCTGAGAAATGGCTGAGGCTCTACTTCGAAGAGCACAAAAGAAGCAAGGATAACTGGCATAATGAGCATCTTCAGGACGAGGAAATTGTTGAGTTGGTATCGGCGCATTTCAACCTCTTTGGGCCGGAGATGGTAGTCAACTTTATCTTGAGTTGGCGACCGCCGGAAGTGATATTTCGAATTACGCGGCTTTTCATAAGACGGCTTGTCGACGCCGGGCATTTTGAGGAAATTGATATTATCTCGTGCGCAGGTGCCTGCAACCAATATCTGATGATCGCTGTTGCGGATGAACTGCTTTCGGTTGGCAGGTTCCCGCCGAAAGATGCTCTCGGGCAATGTTTGGATTTGTTATGCCATAAACGGGCGCGGATACCTAAATCTGAATTATATTCGCATGAAGACACAGTTACTAGCGCTATCGTCTCTTTCATTGAAGCATGTGCAGGAAGCGGCTTGTCCACGGCGAAAATTTTGCGTGTAAGGAGATATTATGTCCCCCGGCGAGCTTCCCATGTGGTTACCAGTGATTATCAAGACGGCGGACGGAATATTTTTTTGCGCGCTGTTGCACTGGAATCAGTCCTTTCCTGCAATTTGTCCCCAAACCTTGAATCATTGATGCCTGAAAAACTACTCGAGAAGGGGGAAAGTTATGAGCAACAAAAGGATATAAAGGAATTCAAACAGATCGTTGCCGGCCTATTGCCTTGGTACATTGTGCGTGCTCGTTTACTCGGCGGAGATGAGGATGTAGCCTCAGCCATTCAAGAGGCTGGCCGTAGCTCAAGGAGTTCTCTTTCGGAGAGATGGCGTGATTATGATCCTATACCGTTTGAAATTTCGCGTGTACGGTTTGAAATTTTAATATTTAACAAGGAAGCAGGTGAATCCGAGGTTGATAAACTCTTCCAGGGAGTTGTCGATAAAGATAGCAAAATCAAGTTAAAAGATCGATTGTATGCTGCCAGGGCTGCGTATCGGTTGAAACACCTTTCTGGAATTAGAAGTCAGCTTGAGCAATCTTGCTCTGAAATGGTTGAAACGATATCGGATGAAGGTCCGGAAACAAAAGCTGGATGGTTCATAGATCTTGCGCGAGCCGTTCTTCCTGTTAGCCTGGTAGAAGCTGCTGCCTATTTTGACTGTGCGATAGAGGCCGTCTCAAAATTCGGGGACGAAATCGTTGAAAGATGGGAAGCTGTTGTGTCTGTAGCAAAACGCAGCGCGGAGGAGGTGAGGTCGGCACCGGAAATGGCATACCGCTTTATCCGCACTGCCGAGTTAGTTGGTGACACCGTTGCCCGTGAAAAATATTTTAATAGAAATGAGGCGGTTAGAGTATGCCATCAATTATGCTCAGCATCTTCTTTTGCAGCCATCAGCAGGTGGAGAGATAGAGATGTGGGGTGGTTTGATAGTCAACTACCAGCGTTAGCCCATGAAGTTGTCGCTTCTGGAGCTATTTCCCCATCAGCAGGCTGGGCTCTTTCGGCATTTTTCGTTGATGGTAGTTTGAGGGAATTTGCCGCATTATGCCTTGAGAAAGAGAGTGATGCCACCAGACAGCAATATATCCTTGATACTGCTGTACGATATATGCGGCTGCAAGATACCTCTGAGTCTGATTGGTTGAAACTTGGGGAAGACGCTCAGCGATTCTCTCTCGCAAATCGTGAGCTGGAAAATGTTTTAGCCTTTTACGCAAAACAGCCCAAGGAAACCAGTGCGTCTCCGGCAAAACTAACCGACCAGTTTAGTAATGAAAAAAAATCATCCGATATCGACTGGGAAGAGATTCTCGGCTCTTTTGATTTGACCACAAGTGTGGGGATAAGTAATGCGATAGAACGGTTCAGGTCAATGCCATCGCCATGGCATTCAGAAATATTCTGGCAAGAAGTATACAAACGTATCCCGGAAACAGATGCGAGCAAATTTCTGCAAACTGTTATTCATGCAGAAAGTGCTGGCAGGTATGATATCCAGAATGCGCTGGAAAAATTTCCTGAAAGTTGGCGCAAAAAAATCAGCGTAAGAAGAATTTGGAACAATGTCCTTTCATCAATAGCTCAAAGATTTGCCCGGGAGTTAATAAATTATTATGGGTTGCAGTATTTTCTGGAAAGCATTCGGGCTGAGGACAGTGTGCTGCCTTCAATCCAGAAAGGTATTATGGAAGGGCTGGCAAATTCTTGTGACTTGATCGGTGCTGGCGCATTTTTTGGTTTTGCAGGTATCGTCTCATCTTTTATCTCGCCTCAAGAGGCCACAGACCTGCTTGACTTTGCTCTTTCCCGTTTTGAAGAGCATATTGATGATGATCATGCCGATGGACCTTGGGCCGACTGGCTTACTCCTCCGGAAGAAATATCGGATGCTTTCGCTGGCTTTGTTTGGTCTGCATTAGGTTCTCCCCGTTCTTCAATACGATGGCAAGCTGCACATTGTGTGCGCAGGCTGGCAGATGCAGACGGCCACCATGTGATTAACTATTTGATCAAGTGGATGAATCGTGATTGTGTGGGTGCTTTTGGAAGCAATAGGTTTCCTTTTTACAATCTCCATGCGCGGCAATATTTGCTTATAGGATTAGCGCGAGTGTCCATCGATAATCCGGAGATACTCAGACCACACCACGCCTTTTTTGTTCATCACGCACTCGAGAATATGCCGCATGTACTCATCCAAAAGTATGAGATCGG
>DRLX01000088.1 GCA_011322715.1 Desulfobulbaceae bacterium | reverse complement strand
TTATCCCCGTTGTCTGCATCAACAGGAATGTATCAGCACCTATAATGATCAGGCTTTTCCGATTGCCGAAAAGGCGGCCCGTGAATCACTGGCCCTGCCGATTTATCCGGATCTCACCCGGGAACAGCTTGATTTTGTCGTGGAAACCATTGCCTCTTTTTATTCCTCAAAATAGGTTTTCCTGAATCCTTTCCAGAGTGTTTCGTGAGTGTTCTTCACCGGTTCCATATTCCCGCTTTAGTAGTGATCATCCCTGTGGTTATCCTTGCCGCCGTCAGGGTTGGTTCAGCAAAAAGTGGTCCGGATACGGTTGGAACCGTTGTGCCTGACCATGATATCCAGTACACCAATGCAAACAGCCTGCCCCGCTGGAAAATTGACTGGGACCGGGCCCGGGCTTTATACCGACAGGGAAAGGCTGGACAGGCGCTGGTGCAATATGAACTTTTACTCCAGAAAAAAGGCAATATTGATGAGGCAAGATGGGAATATGCCTCAATTTTGATCCAGCAAAAGCGCTGGCGGCAGGCAGGAAAACAACTGGATGCCCTGCTTGCCCATGATACCGATAACCGCAGGTATATTCTGGCAAGAGCCGGTGTTTCTCTGCATGAGGGTCGGGTCAAACAGGCGGTTCAGCAATATGGAGAACTGTTTGAGAGCTGTCCGGAAGGTCCGGATGCCTTGAAAGCCCTGCGTGGCTTGATTGATGCCCTGGATAAACAGGGAAACAGGGAAGCACAGTTACCTCTGCTGGAACTGCTGCTTCTGCGCACACCCGGAGATTTCGCTCTGCTGAAACGAACAGGCGGTCTTGCTCTTGCTCTGGGAAAGCCGGAAAAAACCAAAAATCTCCTGTTAACGGCACTCGGCAACCATTCTGATGATGCCGACTTGATGAACTTGCTGGCCCGCACGGAGGATGCGTTAAATGATTCTGAAAAGGCGGCGGAATACCGGCAGCAACTTGTTGCGCTCAGGCCCGATGATCTTCAGGCCAATGCATGGTTGGCAAAGTATTACCTGAAAAAAGGGAATATCGGTATGACTCTGCTTCATGTCGAGCGTCAGCTTAAGGTTGATCCGATTAATGCGGATCTCATTTTGCAGGCAGCTCATCTGCACAAACAGATGGGACGTCCCGGCAAGGCACTTGATTATCTCTCTTTGTACCTTGACCTGGTCCCTGCTGATACCAGGGTTCGACAGGAACGTGAGCGAATTCGTGAGGAACTGTCGGGCAGCTTGATCGCACTTATAACAGGAAAGAGAGAAAATAATATCAAGCAGCTATGGCAGGATGTGGGCGCAATGACCCGTGATCGTGAGGGCGTGTTCCTGCATCTGGCCGATCAGCTCAGAAAAAATGGCGAAAAACGGGAGCTTGCCGATGTTTTATTATTGCTGCATCAGCAGCAACCAAATGATCAGCATATCCATCAAGAGCTTGTCCCTCTGCTTAGGGAAGAGGGCAGGATGGATGAGTTGAGTCATAAAATCAATCAGTAAAGGAGAGTGAAATGGTTGAACGTATTCCCATGTCAATGCGTGGAAATCAAAAACTGCGTGAAGAACTTGAGCAGTTAGAGCGGGTTGAACGGCATGTGGTAGTCAAGGCCATTGAAGTAGCCCGTGAACACGGAGATTTAAAGGAAAATGCCGAGTATCATGCGGCTAAAGAACGGCAGGGGATGATAGAAGGGCGTATAATGGAGTTAAAGGATAAACTTGGCCGGGCCGAGGTCATCGACTGCCGTGCGGTCAAGACGGAAAGAGTTGTCTTCGGCACCGTTGTTACGCTCATGGATATGGATACCGATGAGGAGATTACCTACCAGCTTCTTGGTCCGGAAGAGTCGGATGTGAAAAAAGGTTCTATTTCGGTTCTTTCGCCGCTTGGAAGATCAATGTTGGGAAAGGAACCCGGCGATGATGTGGTTGCAAAAACTCCGGGCGGAATACGGGAGTTTGAAATTGTGGAAATTACAACTTCTCCCCATTCCTGAATGCTTGATTGGAATTCCTGATTACCATCACTCCTCAGAAACAAGGGATACCATCGACTGGTGGGATGAAACAAAGAGAACCTCTCTACGTAACAGGTGAATCTTATGTCAAATTAAGTAGCGGATACCGAGCGATGTTATCCCTGATACTGCTTTGCTGAGCTTCGGTGGTAATCAGGTTGGAATTTGTAACTATACGATGCACAAGAATGATCAAGGAGAACAGGTGGCGGCGAACCTGGTCAGCGGTCGTTGTGATGATTGGGTCAGGTTCCCGTGGAAGGAGCCAGGATACCAAGCTGGAAAATATCGGATACCTGTTTCGCTGCTTCATCCACTGTATAAGTTGTCTCCAGTTTCTGGCTCCAGACACGGGAGATTTCATCAAGCCCTCCGAATATGGCCCTTTTGGCGATTCCCGGCAAAATATCCTGTCTGAATATTTTTTCCTGTTGCCCTTTTTTAATAATTGCGGAGACGATGTTTAAATATTCACTGAACTGGTTATTACGATAATCTTTGATCAGTTTATTGGTCTGACGAAGTTCAATCTGAATGACTTCGGCCAGGTTTCTGTTCTTTTTCATTTCCGCCAGATGCTTGCGGATAAATATTTCAAGCATTTTTCTGGGATCATCTTCTTTTTCAAGCAGGGCTGTTACCTGCTCAACAAGACGACCTATCTCCTGTTCAAAGACGGAGAGGAGAATGTCAAATTTGTTGTTGAAGTAAAGATAAATCGTTCCATCCGCAACCTTCGCCTCTTTGGCGATGTCGGAAATCCTTGCATTAAAAAAACCTTTTTTAGCAAAGACCTTTGTCGATGCTTTTATGATTTTTCTATGTTTGTCTGATACTTGCTTGTCCGATGATTTCATCAGATTGGTCGTTGAATGGGATGGGGAATATTATAAAATGAATGAATCCTCATTTATTATGTTAGCAGGTCACTTTTGTTCCTGTCAAGGGAAATGAAGACCTGCTCATCTTCTCTGTAGAGTTGGTGAAGGGTCTGTTTTTTTTTGTTATGCTTGTCGTAAATATAACTAAAGGCCAACCTGAAAAGTTCCTGTTCTGTAACAGGGAAAACAGATGTTGGCACACTAAACTCAGGACAGGGTCGGGAGGCCGGTCCATTGATGCCGCCTCCACCTTAGGGAATAATCCAGTCATGATGGCGTCGTAAAAACTTCGATCTACTGCGTCGTGTGTCCTGTGGCGATTCGTTGGCATACTACATGTATAGTCAAGACCCGCCACAGAACACTACTCCTCGGAGTCTACGCTTCGCTCCGC
>DRLX01000087.1 GCA_011322715.1 Desulfobulbaceae bacterium | reverse complement strand
GGTGGTGTGTTTAGAAAATAGATTCTGCTCCGCAGAATGACCGGGTCATTTTACGCCGGCAATGAAAAATAATCACAATAAATATAGGATTATCCATGAAAATAATGCGAAAAATTATTCAAATAGATGAGGAACTCTGTACCGGCTGCGGCGAATGCGTTCCCGATTGTGCCGAGGGCAGCCTGCAGATTATTGACGGCAAGGCTAAGCTGGTTTCGGATAACCTCTGTGACGGTCTGGGAGCCTGTCTCGGTTCCTGTCCTACCGGCGCTCTAAAGGTCATTGAGCGTGAAGCGGAAGAATTCGACGAAGCCGCAGTGGAAAAATTTCTTGCCGACAAGAACAAAAAGGAATCATCCCAATCTCAGAGCGGTGGTGGCTGCCCATCGGCGCAGCTGAAAACCATGCAGCCGATTACACCGTGTCAGGCTGCCAATGAACCGACGTCCCAACCGGGATGTGCGCTTTCTCACTGGCCGGTACAGATCCGGCTCATTCCACCTACGGCCCCTTTTCTGGAAAACTGTGATCTGCTGATTGCCGCCGACTGCACCGCCGTTTCCTATGGAGGGTTGCAACAGGACTTTATTGCCGGCCGAGTGGTCATGATGGGTTGTCCCAAATTTGATGATCAGCAGATGTATGTTGACCGGTTTACGGAACTGTTCAAAACCAGAAAGCTCAATTCCGTCACCATTCTCATCATGGAGGTTCCCTGCTGCTCCACTATGCTGCAGATCGTTAAAAAAGCCTACACCGATGCCGGGGCCACCGTCACCGTCCGACAGGTGGTTGTCTCGACCCAAGGGGCCATTCTTGACGACAAAAACTGGTAATTACCAAAATATACCAAGAAAAAAACAACTCTTACCTGAATTCCCGATCGCTGTTTGTGCGGCCGGGAATTTTTTACTTTTTTTGTCGCCGTTTACAGCATTGTCCATCGAATTTGTAAAACCAGCACCCCGAACAAAAAAACAGACCACCGGCAAAGAGAATACAATAACGAACCACCGTATCATCAATACTGAACAGCCCCCAGTAGATTAAAACAATTCCGGAAAGACAAAGAAATGCGTTGGCAATTCCATTCAGGATGAATGACACCCGTTCAAGGCGACGAATTATTTGCATCATCAGGTTTTCTCCACCTCATACATCGTGCCGTCCCTGCCTGTCTTTTTGGTGACAATCCTGCCGTCATTTATCACAATAACCCGGTCCATCCTTCCCGCGATCGCAGTATCAACCCGCAAGTAAAACCGCTGCCCTCGTGCTATCCTTTTCAGACGTAACCTTACGTCTTTATATCCTTTTCAGCAATCGCCCCGATAGTCGGCAATCAATTCTTCTTTTTCTCTGTGCATTTTCGTCAATTTTTATGATAAACTGCTCAAAAGAAAACACCGACAA
Source organism: Desulfobulbaceae bacterium (assembly GCA_011322715.1). Lineage (GTDB taxonomy): Bacteria > Desulfobacterota > Desulfobulbia > Desulfobulbales > Desulfobulbaceae > DRLX01. The sequence goes on along the minus strand of DRLX01000087.1, from coordinate 2,778 downwards.
GGAGGATTCCCATGAGTACATCCGGAAAAAGCTGTGAAGTCTGCGGGAAAAAGGCCGAATCCCTCAAAGTATGCAAGAGTTGCGATCGACATTACTGCTCCAGATGTCAGAGCCCATCCACTACCCAAAATTTCTGCAAAGAATGCGTGGCAATGGAAGGCGTTGTCAGTAAGAAAGAATCATAACCATTTCCCTGAGCAACAAAAGGGTTCGAAAAAAAATCACCCTATCCTGTTTACCCACGCCGTTCTCATTTATATTCCACAGGTGGGACAACAGCACCTTTATTGCCGATCCAGGGGCGAATAACAATGGTGGAAATAGAATTTTTCGGCGAACCTTCCACAAGTTTATCGCTATAGCTTAAGTAGACCAGAACATTACGCTTTCGATCATAAAAACGAACAACCTGCAGTTTCTTAAACAGCAGTGAAGTCGACTTTTTAAAGACCCGGCGTCCATCTTCCCGGCCTTGAAGTATCTTATCACTCAACCTGATCGGACCCGTTTGTCGACAGGCAAGCGAGGCATCCGATTTATCCTCCGCCACGCCCAGCGCCCCTGAAATTCCTCCTGTCTTGGCCCTACTTACATAACAGGTCGCGCCCGATATGTCGGGATCATCAAAGGCCTCAATGACAATCTTGTCGTTAGCGCCGATCATTTTAAAGGTGGTACTCACACGCCCGATCTCTTCAGCGCCTACCGGAGTAACCAGGCAACAACACGCCAAGACAGCGACACATGCCATAGACAATAGTTTATTTGTCATCATGATGCTCCCGGTAATAGAGACAATGACGATTGAGAGCGGAAAGCAGGGCCTTAATGGATGCAATGATGATGTCCGTGTCCAGACCGGCTCCCCACCAGCTCTCTCCCCGTTCATTGAGAATTTCAATATAGGCCACGGCTTTGGATGAAGACCCTCTGGTCAGCGCATGTTCATGATAGGAATGGAGTGAAAAATCCAGACCGGTGCCGTTTTTCAGGGAATCACAAAAGGCATCCAACGGACCATTGCCGCTTCCCTGCACCGAAACCTCATGGCCGTCAATAGAAAGGACTGCTTCCACTTCAGCGGTGGAGATATCTTCCCGCTGGTCAACATGGCGTTTTAAAACGTGAAATGATATAAGCCGATAACAACCCTCATTGAGCAGGTATTCTTTTTCAAAGGTGCGCAAAACAGCCTCTAAAGGCAATTCGCTGCCGACCCGATCGGTTTCTTCCTGGATAACCCGACCAAAACCCGGTTGCATGGCACGAGGCAGTTTAAACCCGAATTCCCTGTCCATGACGTAGGCGGCGCCGCCTTTACCGGACTGGGAATTAATCCGGATAATTGATTCATATGTCCTGCCGACATCCCGGGGATCGATAGGCAGATAAGGCACCGCCCAAAATTCACTCTTTTGTTCTTCAATAAAATTCATGCCCTTATTGATCGCGTCCTGATGGGAACCGGAAAAGGCTGTATAGACCAGTTCTCCGGCATAGGGATGACGTGGGTGAACGACCAGGCGCGTACAGCTTTCATAGACGCTGATCACCTGGTTAATATTGGAAAAATCAAGCCCCGGATCAACCCCCTGGCTGAACATATTCAGGGCAAGAGTCAGGATGTCCACATTACCGGTCCGTTCACCATTTCCAAACAAGGTGCCCTCAACTCTGTCGGCTCCGGCCATTAATGCAAGTTCCGTGGCCGCTACCGCCGTACCACGATCATTATGGGCATGCAGACTGATCAGGGCACAATCACGATTCTTCATGTGGCGGATAAACCATTCAATCTGATCAGCATAGATATTCGGCGTTGCCATCTCCACAGTCGCCGGCAAATTGATGATAACCGGTCGATCCGGAGTCGGTTGCCAGACATCCATCACCGCATCGCAGATCTCCACGGCAAAATCCAGTTCCGTACCGGTAAAACTCTCCGGTGAATATTCATACCGGATATTGGTGTCGGTTCGGTCGGCTTCTTGGGCGATAAGCTCGGCCCCCTGCACGGCAAGCTCAACAATCTCACGGCGTCCCTTGTTAAAGACTACCTGACGCTGCAGGGTGGAGGTCGAATTATATAAATGTACCACAGCTTCTTTGGCTCCGACAAAGGAATCAAAGGTCTTTTTAATCAAATGTTCCCGGGACTGAGTGAGAGCCTGAATAACAACCCCATCAGGGATCAGTTCGCGTTCAATAAGCAGTCGGGAAAAATCAAATTCCACTTTGGATGCCGATGGAAAACCGATCTCGATTTCCTTGAAGCCGACATCAACCAGCAATTGAAACATCGCCAGTTTTTCCTCAAGATTCATTGGTTGAATAAGCGCCTGATTACCGTCGCGCAAATCAACACTGCACCAGGCAGGGGCCTTATCGATTACCCTGTCCGGCCAACTTCTGTCCGGAAGGTTAATTTTGGGGTAGGGACGATATTTCCGTAATGCTTCTTTGTTCATGATGGATCTCCGAAAATCGATAAAAAAAAAGCCACGGTTTTTTCAAACCGTGGCCTGGTGTACTCGTTTATCTTCCTGCTCACTCAGGATAAACGCTCCCCCCCTGCCACAGTTTCCCTGTGCAGTCCGAGTAGAAACAGGTTGAGAGCAATGATGTTGTTCATATTTTTCATATTGTGTTAGAGAGTACGTTGACTCCATAGTAAAACGCGGTATCATTTTGTCAAGGTAGAAATGGAGATAGAAGAATTTAGGACCAGAAAGACATCGCGCCGAATTAATTCCGGTTTAAAAAATATTGACTTTGTCG
>DRLX01000086.1 GCA_011322715.1 Desulfobulbaceae bacterium | reverse complement strand
GGCCGGGCTTATGTCGGTTTTGGGAAGCTGCAATCCCATAGCCGACGCCGCTTCCGTGAATGTCGACACCTTGGTCGGATCGGGTTTTTCGTGTATTCGGTACAGGACTTCCATGTGGGCATGAGCAAGCGTTTCGGCAACGGCTTCATTGGCCGCCAGCATGAAATCCTCAATCAAAAGATGGGCCTCGTTTCGCTGGGAATGGTCGATGGAGGACACCTTGTCACCATCCAGGGAAATAACGGCCTCTGGTATGGTGAACCCAAGGCTGCCCCGTTTTTCCCGGCGTTTCCGCAAGCGTTGGGAAAGCTTTTTCGCCGTTGTCAGCATAGGAAGCATATCTGCATGTGTACGGCGTTCATTTTTTTCGTTGAGGAAAAGTATCCGGTGAACGGTGTCATAGGTAAAGCGGGTATGACTGTTGATCATTGACCGGCAATACTCGGCGTGCAGCCGTTTTCCGGATGCATCATAGTCAAGAATAGCAGTGAAAGCAGGTCTGTCCTGATGCGGTACAAGACTGCAGAGATCATTCGACAAGCGTTCGGGCAGCATGGGGAGAACAAGATCAGGCAGATAGACACTGGTTCCACGTCTGTAGGCCTCCTGGTCGATGGGTGAACCGGGCTGGATATAGTGGCTTACATCGGCAATGGAGACATAGAGTCTGAAGCCCGCTTTGGTTTTTTCCACGGCAATTGCGTCGTCGAAATCTTTGGCGGTTGCTCCGTCTATGGTGACGTGGGGTATATGGCGTAGATCTTTGCGGTCCTGCTTACAGGTGGTCAGCGGTGTAAGTCGTTGCGTTGCCTGGATGACCTCATCGGGAAAAGAGCGGGGCAGGGACAGCTGTTCCATGGCCATGCGCAATTGTACCGGCACGGTGAGCGGGTCTCCAAGTAATTCAAGGATTTCTCCGGTCGGTTCCCTGTCTCTGCCCCCATACTCGGTGATTCGTGCCAGAACAGCCGTCCCGTTGCGTGCATTTTTCGTCTTTGAGGCGGGAATAAAGACCATAAAGGGAAGTTTAGGGTTGTCGGGCATCAGGTGGCCGCCTTTCCGGTCTTCGATAAAAATACCACACAGGGTTGAAACCGCCCGCTTGAGAATCCGGGCCACCCGGGCCTCTTTTCGTCCCCGAGAGGTTCGTCCAAGGATGCTGATCAGGACCGTATCTCCGTGGCTGGCACCGTTCAGGTTGTCTTTGCTGATAAACAGATCTTTGGCGTCTGCGCCTTGTCCCTCAACCGTGGCAAAGCCAAAGCCGCGGCTGGTGAGGGCTATGGTCGCCTTGTGAAGGTTTTCATCAGCCGGCGTGATAAATTTCTTATTTTTTTGCCGGATCTTTCGTTCTTTGACCAGGTCATTCAGCGCTCTATTTACGGTCTTGCGGGCGGCGTTGGGCAGGCCCAGTTCTCTCATGATGGCCGCTGTCGACAGAGGGTCCTTCTTGTCGGATAACAGAGAAAGAATGCGATCTTCCAGTGATGCCGGAGCTACCGTCCCTTTGCTCCCGGGGTGGTTTCGCCTGTTGCGACGTTTTTTACCGATTTGTGGTTTGCGTTGGGTTCTTGTTGTCATGTATTCGTACGAAAAGGGTAAAAGGAATAAGAAAATGAGAGAAACCCCTTGTGGAACAGGGGTGATCTGCGTACACTGCTCGTGAATTGTGGTCCTGTCTTCTCCTGCTTGACAAGAAGAATATCTGATTGTACACCATTTTTTGATGTAGGGCTTCAGCAATTTTTAATGGATGTTGTTTCATGCAATACCGGAAGTTTGATGTACTAGAATATCGTCGTATTATGTCCGGATTCATCGGCAACGGACCTGAAACCGTTGTTTTTACTGATGCTCTGGATTTTGCCTTTGCCGCCCACCGCAATCAATGGCGCCGTTCCGGCGACCCCTACATCATGCATCCCTGCAATGTGGCCCGCATTCTTGCCGAAGAGCTGGATATCCGTGACGCGGAAATTCTTGCAGCGGCCCTGCTGCATGACACCATTGAAGATGTGGAGTCGGTCACATCCGAGGTACTCCGGGAAAAGTTCGGCGCTCGGGTGGAGGCGATTGTTGAGGGATGCACCAAGGTCACACATCATGTCGGTGACAAACAGACATTTAAAAAGCTTGTTCATCGCAAAATTTTTTCCGGCGCAGCTGCACGTCCTGAGGTTATGCTGGTTAAGTTGGCGGACAGGCTGCATAATCTTCGCACCCTGGCCTCCATGCCCCGCCATAAACGGCAGAAAATCGCCGATGAAACTCTTGATATCTATGCTCCGTTAGCCACGATTTTAGGTTTGTTTGCCATTAAGCGCGAGTTGTACAATCTGGCGCTGGCCTATAAATTTCCCCGTCAGGGAAATAAGCTGCAACTTCATATCGAAAGATTGCGTCAGGACCCACAGATACATAACATTGTCGGTAAGGTCCAGGAAGCGCTTGACCGGGAAGAAGTCACGGCTACAGTCAGTGTACGAACAAAGGGACTTTGGGGATATTATGATATCAAACATCGCATTTTGATAAAAGAAATTGAAAGTCCCCAGGAAATTCTCATTACCGCCTCAAGCCGGGGAGAATGCTATCGGGCGCTAGGTGCCTTGAATTCCCTGTATCCGCCTATTC
>DRLX01000085.1 GCA_011322715.1 Desulfobulbaceae bacterium | reverse complement strand
CCGGGACGAAGCCCGACGCAAACATCCGCAACAACTCTCCCTGTTTCAGCCGGGAGAGAGTCGGCTGAGAAAACTGCTCAATGATGTTGACCCGAATAACACAACCCCACAAAGCGCATTAGAGATTCTTTATGAGGCCCGAAAACTCCTGTTTGAGGAAGAACCGGCCAGGTGAGGATTGACGGACGAAAGACAGGCACAAGGAGACAACAGACAATTTATTTTACCTCTGTGCCGGGATACGCTATACTTGCATGTAAGGGGGATGGGAAAAGATTAGCCCGCATATTTCACAAAGGTCGTCGAGAAAGGTCTGAAAATGCCATGAATGCAGATAGCGAACGAAGTGAGACCTTCGAGGAATCCTTTTCAGGCGACAACAAAGCAGATATGGAACTTTCAGGCCTTGCAGCAAATCCCTTGTGAAATAGGCGGGGTAGTATTCCGCTCCCCTGAAGAAAAAAAATTGGCGCAACCGTATCCTTTCATGCCGATACGTTAGCTGTCCATTGTTAATATTTTTTTAACCCGGCCTCCGTCTATTGAAACTTTCCGCTCATATACGATTTCAGCAACCACCATCCAGACCTGCTGTTTTTTTTAACAGCGCCGACTCTCTACTGCTCCGGCTTGCTGTTTTCTTCATCCTGACGACCTGTCTGATCGCTCCTCTTCCAAAAAGCGTTTATGGAAATCAACGGTCGCTCCAGACAACCGCCTCCCAGGCAAATAAAAAACTGTATACCCAGGCCAAAGATTACCTGCACTCACTCCAGCAGGACCCTGCTCTAGGAAAGAACAGACTGAACTGGCTCAAAGGGATACGAAATTTTAAGCGTCTCTATCTGCTGGACACAAGGGGACCCCTGGCCCCATCATGTCTCTATATGATTGCCGGCATGTACCGGCAGATGTTTCAACGTTTTCGCCTGCCTATTGATCTTGACGAATCGATTAACTCCTATCTACAACTTGCGTCTCTGTTTGGAAACAACAGGCTTGCCGATGATGCTCTTTTTGCTGTCGCCACCCTTTATGAAAGAGAAAAAAAAGACCGGAAACGGGCGACTGAACTGTATGAAAGAATTATCAGCCGCTATCCCCAAGGCGACCAATGTGCTAACGCCGGAAAACAATTAGCTGAACTCACACAAAACGGCCCTAGGTCTCCAGCCGGTTCTCAATCCGATTTATCAGGCACTCCGCCTGCTGATATTTTACCGGTAAAGCATTGGTCTTCGTCTGATTATACCCGGATTGTCATTCAAGCATCCCAGCCGGTGGCCTATACGACCCGTTTGCTGGAAAAAGACGGTGACCAGCCAAGGCGATTATATATTGACCTGAAAAACAGCACCATTGCACCTCGATTTCAAAGCCCTGTTCCAATTGAAGATGGATTGCTTAAAAGGGTTCGTACCGCTCAATTCAACGACAATACCGTCCGGGTGGTACTTGATATTGAATCAATCTCCGATTACAAAATTTTCGATCTCAAGGATCCATTTAAAATAGTCATTGACGTCCACGGTATCAAAACCAGGAAAACGGTAGCCGCACCAAGGTCCACATCTCCCACTCTCGAGCTGCCGAAAATACAACCAAAGGTCGGGGCAACGGCCTCTGTCCCATCTATTATAGTACTGGAAGATTTCAGCAAGAAAAAACCCAGGCACCGCTCCCGGGCACATCTACCAACACCGTCGACGATCCACAAGACGCAGGGATCTCGCCTTTCGCTTGCCCAGCAGCTTGGACTCGGAATACGAAAGATAATTATTGATCCAGGCCATGGGGGCAAAGATCCCGGGGCCATGGCCTTTGGCTTAAAGGAAAAAGATATTGTTCTGAAAGTTGCCGAAAAGGTAAAAAAATTACTGAAGAAAAAATATAACTACGAGGTATCACTGACCAGAAAAACGGATATTTTCATTCCACTGGAAGAACGGACGGCACTGGCCAACACAGCAGGAGCGGACCTGTTTGTCTCTATCCACGTCAATGCCCATCCCAACAAGGCAACAAAGGGAATAGAAACCTTTTACCTGAATCTGGCGACCAATGGCGAGGCCATGCAAGTGGCTGCACGCGAGAACGCAACCTCAACCCATAATATCAGTGAAATGCAACATATTCTCAGCGACCTGATGCAGAATTCAAAGATTCTTGAGTCATCCAGGCTTGCGCATTTCGTTCAGAGCAATATAATTTCGGGACTCAGAAAAGATAACTACCAGGTAAAAGATCATGGCGTGAAAAAGGCACCGTTTTATGTCCTGATCGGCGCCCAAATGCCGGCTGTCCTGGTAGAAATTTCCTTTATAACCAATCCGATGGAGGCCAAACGACTCAGGAAGGACTCCTTCCTGAACGAGATCGCTAATCAGATTACCGCCGGGATATCAGCCTATGTCAACCAACATGTGACGGCGGCGGTTCAATACTGACTTTCGGTCCCGTTCAGCAAAACGCAGATATGGAGTATATCTGAACAGTACTGTGAACCCGGTATTGAAACCCGGCATACTGCGATTCTCAGGGATACAACATATACAGGGTGCGTTGAAAAATTAGAATTTTCGTTCGAGGTCAAGGAACAGAGAAATTAAGAAGCGCTTATATTAGTCACATGTGAGCATTTTTCATTTTTCCGTGACGCAGAGATCAGACGAAAAGGCAATTTTTTAAGGTGGCCTCCAGTAACCAGATCCTTCATTTACCAGTCAACCATGTAGCAGGTAAGGTCCCGCCCTTCAAGCATATCAAGCCCCTGCATATATCGATGCATGGATTCGGCGGCAACCTTTCCCTGGTAGACAGCCTTGGCCACTGTCTGCGGCCCGAGTACATCGTCTCCACCGGCAAAAATCCATTCCACACTCGTAGACTGCAGGGTTTTGGCATCAACGCGATAGGTACCCCATGATTCAGTAGCAAGTCCCACCCCTTTGTCGGCATTATGGAGTACCTTTTGGCTGATGGCGGGAATGATGGAGTCGGCTTTGATGAGAAAATTGGAGCCTTCTTTCACAACCGGACGGCGGCGCCCGGATGCATCAGGTTCGCCAAGTTCCATGCGAACACACTCAATAGCGGACATCTTACCATTTTCCTGAATGATTTTGACAGGCGCGGCGAGCATTTCAATGCGAACTCCCTCTTCTTCAAGATGATGGATTTCCATTTTCGATGCGGGCATCTCCTCTTTAGTTCGCCGATAGAGAAGAAACACATCTTTGGAACCACGACGGAGAGCAACCCTGGCTACATCAATAGCAACATTACCGCCGCCGACAACGACAACACGTTTGCCTATGTCGACATCCTCACCACTGAGGACACGACGCAGATAATCAACCCCGTGGAGAACACCTTCAGTGCCCTCTTCACCCTCAATACCGAGTTTTCGACTTTCATGGGCCCCGACCCCGAGAAAAACCGATGCAAACCCTTCCTCTCTGAGTTGGTTGAGCGTCTTATTTTCGCCAATAGTTGTCCCATAGACAATTTCTACACCACAAT
>DRLX01000084.1 GCA_011322715.1 Desulfobulbaceae bacterium | reverse complement strand
GCCGGTTAAATAGAGTCGGCCGCTGAGAAAGACAGGAAGTTCCTTGGAAAAACAGGCAATAAACGAAGTCAAATTCACATCAGTACCCTTTACATCCACGTTAGTGATTAACTGATCCGGACGAGAAGTAACAGCTGCAACAATTAAATTAAGACCGTATATCTGTACGGTTCCGTGGAGCACGGTTCTATTATGTTCTGATTTTACTTGTAAATTAACGTTTTTTAGACGGTGTAGACTGGTAAAGTTCCCAATCTGACCGTTTTTGATAAATGCTTTGGCAAAAAATTTTCTGCCCTCTATAGCACTAAAGTCAAAATGTTGTGCAAATGCGGCCTTTGTCTGGCATGGCGGCTGCCGTGATTTGGCCGCTAAAGTGGCAATGTATAGATTAGTGAGCCTTAGATCCAGATCGTTTTTTTTACGTCCGGGGATATAGGCAACCCCAGCTGCGGCAATCTTCAGTGCTGGAGAGGTTAACTTCAGGTCGAAATCCGACTTTGGTTGTCCGGCCTTGTTGACATGTAAATTAACGGTTGTATCGAAAATTTTTAAGGCATCGATTGAGCTTTGCAGCGAAATTCGTTTTAGATTAAGGGGGACAGCAATGACGGCTTTGATGCTGCCCTTGCCACCTCCAGATGAATTAAATTTGAGCTTTTCCACCTGAATGGAAGGTTTACTCTGCCTGATTATTATTTTCGCGTCCAACTGCCCGATAGTGAAATCTTGTTCAGCTCCGTTCCCCGCTACGAGGTGCAATATAACACCCCGAGTTTTTGCATTTACAGAGCCATCCACCCGGAGTGTGGCGGGTACGCTTTTATTATTTTTATTATTTTTGTAACTGCCCTGAAAGTGCAACGCTGAAAGTTGCACCTCACCCCGGGCCGTCAAGGTTTTCAGCTTGGCATAACCAAGTATATTTTTAAGTACCTTTTCTCCTTCGGGGTTTTGCTGTAACCAACCGTAAGCGCTTCCCACATCTACAATTCCTTCAGAGCAGCGCACCGAAAAATTTCCGTCGGCGGATAGCTTGACGGCGACCTTCTGGAGCTTCATCTGATCCACGTTTATATTATTCGCGCTAAAATCAAGCCGACCGGAAGCGGTATCAACTGTAAGCTGCATCTGGTTGAAGGCCAAGTTTTTAATGTTGGGAATATTAACGGCGGCTTTGTTGCTCAGGTAGCCGAATTTAATGAGAAAATCTTTGAGCGTGTCGGGGTTGAAGGTTCCTTTGGTGGCCTTGACCGTCAATCTCAAGGGAACAAACGACTCAATACTCACGTTACCGGAAAACTTGAGTCCGATCTCGTCAATTGAGGCGTTTTTGAGTTGTACGGAAAGACTTTGGCCCATCTTTTCTGCTTGTGCTGTGACGGAAATTGGCAGCACCTTGTGAGTTTGTGCTGATTTAAAGAGTAATCTGCCATTATTGACCATAATTATTCCGGCCGGAATAGTATTTGCGATGGGTACGTTGTTATAATGCCGGAAGGCTTTTCCTGTAGATGGCTTCGGGGCTGGTTCTTGCGCGATGATCAATGGATTTTCAAGAATGGCCTTTCTTACCTGAAAATGACCGCTGAAAATTCTGCTGAAATCAGGATATAATTTGAGGGCGGGAATCTTGAGGCTGTTATGTCCTTTTTTGAGAGTCACATTGGTCAGAACAATGGTGGGCATAGGGGAGTAGCTGACACTTAGAGAGGAAAAATGCATCTCCATACCGGTCATCTGCCGTGTAATCTCACCCATGTGACTCCTGACCCAAAAGCCTGTTCCGATAATAATAATTGTGAACAGCAATGCACATGAGCCGAGAATCACGGCTATTTTTTTCATTATCTTCCCTCCTTAAATTCTTTAAGAGTGTTCCGGATTTTCAGTCGGCCGCAGGAACTCATATGAGGAAAAGCGGGCACACAAGGGGAAACAGCCCGAATGCCGCCAGATAAATCCAGGCGGGCTTCGGGCTTATAGCTTTCGGATTCCGGGGGGGGCTATTTGAGCACAAACACGACTCTTGCCTGTGCCAGCAGATTTGACTTCTGATTATTCACATACACTGCAGCCGCGTCATCCTGGGAAATTTTGGCATCGGTATTTTTCTCTACGCCAACACATTTAACGATCATGGGGTTCTTGCTCCCCCAGCTTTCAAGTAAGGCCTTGGCTTTGTTGTCGTTAGTAGTAAAACCTCCGCAACCACGCTCAACTAATACATTACTCTGGATATTGGAAGGTTCAAAGACGACCTGTTCTTTTTCTGTCATAATCCTGTTGACAAGGGCCGGGCGAAACTGAAAATTTCTGGTATCCACTATCAGTCCATCGTAAGGTTCAGTCAATTTCGAAGGAGCCTCAACTTTCATCTTCTGTTCTGCTGCTTCAGATGACTTTTTTTCTGTCTTTTGCCTGGGGGATTGAAAATTCACCTCCTCGGGAATGAGTTTCGCCGTCGGTGGCTTAAAAGCCGGTTTATTATTTGGTACCAGTTTGTTATCCTTTAGAAGTGGGAGGATAATGTCATATAAGCCGCCCTGGCCGCGGATGTTGAGCCTCATACAGACTTCCGCGTAGCCCTTGTCGGAGTGGTATTTTTCTCCACATTTAATGGCCCCACGGAGAAACCCCTGTACGCTGGTATTGATCTCGTCTGATTGAAGCATACCGTCCTTGACGGATGATGTGCCGGAAAGGCGCAGACCCTGCAATATCTCCAACAGATCACGTTGAGCCACAATCTCCGCGGCCCGTGAGGCTCTATAACGGCTTTGCCCCTCTTCGGAACCTCCGATGACCTGAATATAGCCTTTTTGAAAAATTTTAACTGGTGTGGTAACTGCCTGCATATCTTTTTGCGCCCAGGCAACGTGCAACATGCAAACACATAAAATAACCGCTCCCACAATACCCCTCTTGATAATCATAGCCAATCACCTCCCTTAGTGTTTAGTAGATATTCATTGCATCCCGCAAACGCATAACAGCCAGTAGTAGTTCTGCGCCATTGGCCGGGGCATCCGGCCTGAAGGCACCGGAAAGCCCCGGCTCCATCAGATTGCGGCTGACCACGTTCATTACCGCGTTGAACCATGGTGCGCTTGGGGGAACATCAGGATAAGGCGAGTGCCGTTCTCCAAAATATGCAGTAGGCAGGCCCTTCTTGCCGGTAATCTTGGTCAGAAGGTCTTCCAGAATAAAGGCCAGTTCTTTGCGTTTAATGGGTGCTTTTGGATGAAAGAGATAAGCCTTTGTGGTTTGATCGTACTGCGGTTCCAGACCCCGTACTCTCCATTTGAGAATTGTCATGATTTCAGCTCTAAAAGGGCTGTTGATAATGTCGGCGGGGATAAAGGATGCCTTGGGCCGGCGGTCTGGTACGGGGATACGTCCAGCCATGAGTCGTCCCAGGTGAATTTCGTCAACGAGGAGAGCTGCTACATCTGCCCGTACAACCTTGTCTTTTATCGCGATACGTTTGGCTACATTTGTGAGTGTGTATTCGGCGGTAGCCCGCACAATCTTATGGACTTTCTTGAAAAGAGCATTAGCGGGCTCGTGCCACCGCCCTGGAGGTGCCTGGGTGACCTTAGACAGGAGATTCTCCGCGTCTCTAAACTTAAGATCCTTGAAAGCAGCTATTCCCATAAAATAGTCTGCCGCCTCTCTGCTTCGATAGTAAGGTAGTTCTGCTACTTTGACTTTTCCCAGGGATATGGCGTCATCGTATATATCCTGAGTTTTATTGAACCAATTCCCTGGTTTTCCATGGGTGTATACCCTGATTCCTGTTACCAGTACGGAATACTTCTGCGAGTTACCGTCAGCTTTGTCGACAGCATTATTGAGCAGGTCTACGGCTCGTTTCAGATCCACGGCCCGATGTTCTTTGTCAGTCCGAGACTCGGCGGTCATGGCGGTTGTCAGTGCCTTGCCTGCCAGGGCTGGAGCGTAGTCAGGCTGCAACTGTAAAGCCCGGTTAAAATGTGTTGCTGCCTGGCTCAACTCACCATTGTCAACCAAACGCATCCCGACAAGATAGTGATGGCCGGGGCTGTCTTCCGCAGATATGGGCTTCATTACCTTGGGGGCACATGCTCCCAAGGTAATAGATAAAAGAACAACCAAAACTGACAAAAAGTGTTTTTTCATTCGTTTCCCTCCCCCCTGATTTAACGTGACACAACGTTACCTAAATGATGAAAAAAATCCTGTATTTTTTTCCCCATAACCACCGCCTGGGCTCGTTGCGCTGTCTGCTCAACCACGTTTCCTACTTTGACTCTATCTGCATTCTTGTTTCCATTAAGAACCAGAATGCACTCTGTTGCGGTTATGCCGTTTTTGGCGACAATGCCTTTGGCAATATCAACATATCGGGTTTCATGTTTGCCGGAGATTAAATCCGTATCTTTTTCAATATTCATGATCTTAATTTCGTCGCCGGGCTGAATGCCGTCATTTTGCCCCAGGCTGATGTAGGCGACCCGGTTTTTGCTGCCTGTAGCCATGCGAGTTTCTATACGCTTGACGTAGCCAAAAACAGGAATCGTTTGTACCATATCTAGCATGCCTTGACGATTGATAGCCTTATGCATGGCTTGCTTGGCCATCCCCGCTGTGATTCGGCATCCTGTTTGTTGAGTCTCTGTGTCATTTCCCTGCATTTCAAAACTATGCATGGTGCGTCCTGTGGCCGTATTTATAATTCTGGCGGCAACAGATACCTGTACCGCAGCCGTACACATGGGTGGAACCCATTTCCCGTTAGAGTCGTTATAGCCGGGTTTTCGGGTAATTTCTGGTGTTACATCTGAAACTGAACCAATAATGACGTAATCAATGCCCTGGCCGAGTTTAAAATATTTGGATTCCCAGTTCCCTTGGGCCATTCCGTGCTGACGTTGATATTTGTATTCGTCGGTCAGTTTTCTGGCCTGAGCTCTTTCGATGACATTGAAATGTCCTGTACCGACTGTCATGCTTTGGAACTCTTCAGTTGCCAGTTTACCCATATTCTCCAAATGTGTACCCGATAGATCTTCGAATGTTAGAATTGCCACCCTGGGTTTCTTATGCTGAATGACATAAGAAGGCGGTTTGCAGGCAGCCACTTTTGTATCGGTCTCTGATTGATGATATTGTGATATGTCCACAACTTTTGATGGTACACAGGCTGACAGCGTAAAGACAGCTGAAAGGCAGACTACCATTTTATTAATATACTGCGTCATTGACTTCCCCCCCCCCCACTTTTTTTCTTTGTTGTTGTGCGAAATTAGAAATCAGTGTGACGTAGTTACGCTATTGGCCGGAATAAACAATTTGGGCTCCTTTCATCTCCACTTGTTTTAAAGACAGCGCATTCTTGCGTATACCTCGTCTGAAACTGAAATTTATAGCTGTGGGATTTGCCTGGGAGAACACCTCAATTTGCAGGTAGGTGCTGTATTGTTTATCCACCCGGAAATTCCAGCCCATCTTCTGCATCACTTTGTAAATCGAGTTTTGTGTGGCTGTGGATGTATCTTTAAAGGTAAAGACGACGAAATTATCCCGTTTGTTGCTGAAACGTTTTACGATCTTGGCAACAAGTTCATCGCAAGCCTTTTTGCCAGCCTTATCAACCGCACGGGCCGCACCTTCTTCAAAGCCGTAATTGCTGCCGAGGGAAATTGTGCTATCCCGTTTCGTTACATTCGCAAATAATTCGCCGGTTGTTACATCGTAGGCCTTAAGGCCCAAGGTGGTATTGATCAATAAATATCCGTCAGAAGTTCGCTGGTCTCCTGCTGATATGTCGACTATAACTACTGCATCACCGTTTTCCTGGCGGGCGACTTGAATAGCGGTCACCTCATCAAGGCTGAGCTCAAGATTTTGTTTTTTTATCCTTTCCAGCTGGTCAGGTAGAAAAACCCGAAAGGAATAACTCCGTAGTTTGTCGCCCACAAGATCGACTATTTCCTTGGCGGCCATGGAATCAGCAGGTAGTGAGTTTGATGTACGTTGACGGTAGAGAATGACCACGCGCCGGTTGTTGAAAGTTACCTTCTGGAAGGTTTTTTGAAAACGTGGATCTTCTCTGAATTTCTGGATCAGGTTTTTGAGTTTATAGTCATCAAGGTTTGCCTTGATCTTGACTTTATACATGGTTTCGACGGGGTCTTTACCCTCCCTCAGGACTTTATAATTCCGGATATATCCAGCGCTACTTGTAATGATGCGGTCATAATCGAGCTTGCCCCCTGCAACCTTAGTGCTGGATTGTAGGTAATTGCCCAGTCCCTTTTCAATAGCCGCACGCAGAGCATTATTAATTGCGGCCTGTCGCGTTTCACCTTCGCCGATAGATGTGACAGTTACTGCCCAGGCCGCCGTCGAAATAATCAATAACCATACAAG
>DRLX01000083.1 GCA_011322715.1 Desulfobulbaceae bacterium | reverse complement strand
GTTTCTGAGTACCTATTCCGGCACTTACAAGGGGAAGACCGCGACCGTTCAGGAGAGCAGCCTGAAGGTAGAATTTCCCGACCTGGCCCAGGTGACCATGGAAACCTGATGCTCACGAGTTCAATTTTCGTCATTGCCCTGTTTGGGTTGGCATTTGTCCTGGCCCTGGTCGCTGCGACGATTCTGGTCTTTGGCCGGGAAAAGCCGCACATTGTCATCATCAACCAGATCACCCTGGAAGAACTTGCAAAGCTCTGGGAGAAGAAAGGCGGCGGGACAATTCACCTCAAGCAGCTCTCTCCCTTGTGGCGGGATGAAAAGGTCATTGCCCGGGAAGAGGAACAGGAAAAATTTCAATTTCAATCGCCACGGGCTACTGCATTTATGGTACAGATCAGCAGGGGACCATGTTTCAAAAAATTTCCGGAACAAAAAGCGGTGTGTGGCCGGATCTTACAGCTTCTTGATCGGGAAGGCAGATGCCCATCGGTTGTTGATCTGAAAAATGATGTGGAGGGAAACTGGGATGAAAATACCTTTCAGCTCCTTGGCCGGACGAGCCTGCTTGATCATTCTATCAATGTGGCGGAGCAGGTTGCGCAGCTGCTCGCTGATGCGGACGACTGGCATATCATTCCCGATACCATGGTTGCCGCCCTTGGTCACGATCTTGGCAAGCTCATCTCCATGCGGAGTTATCTCTATTCCACGGGAGAACATCCCCTGGTTGCGGGCCGTCCCCTGGCCGGGATTGCCGGCTTCAATGAACTGCGCAGAAAAGACGAGATCCTGCAGGCCATCAAGCTGCATCACAAGAAACCCCAGGGGCTGATCGGCAGGACATTGAAAGCCGCTGACCAGAAGGCCCGGCAGAAGGAACTGGAAGAGGCTGTTCAGAAGATCGAAACAGGAGCTGCGGATCCGGTTAGCGAGAATCCGGCACCAGGAAAAAAACAAAGATGCTCGGACAACACGGCAGCCTGGCAGGCCCAGGAAGATATTTATAACCAAGACCAGACGGGCCAGGAAAGAACAAAGGGCGAGAAGCCGGAGTTGATGGATATTTCCGGCTGGTTTGATGCGGCCGGATTTCTGGATGAGTTGAAGCCTTACATCAACAAGATGTTTGGCCGCCGGTTTCTGGCCTTTTCCATGGCTGACGGGTACGTCTATTTCCAGACCAAGGTGCTTGAAGAGGTGGCCCGGAAAATGGCGGAACGGGCCGGGAGCATGGAAATCGCCACCATGGGTCGGCGGGATGAATCCATGCGCGGTGTATTGCTGACCATCGTTAATCATCTCCGGGCTGAGCATGATGTCATTGCCCGGGGACTCATCAAGGAGAGCTATTTTGGTGGCTATTTCAATGTTACTCGGAAGATCGGCAAACCCATGAAAGGCTATTACACCCCCTTTCATGCCGAAGCCTTTGGTTCCATTGCCGAGATGGAACATGATAAGCCCAAAATGCTGCGCAATATTATCAAGGTGAGTCCCTATACGGACGATACGGACACCTGATGGAAAAAGAATGGGAAAACAGGGGGCAGAGCGATACCAATGCCCAGATCATCACCACCGACTCCGGCAGGATTTACAGGCCGAGGAACCTGCTGAATGCCATTTCCGAGGTACAGCAGTTCTACGTGATCGAGTCCAAGGGCCAGGTCATTCCCGGTGAATTTCTCACCCTGGAGCATACCCTGGATTTTTTCAAAATCGGGGTCAAGAGCGGTTTCCACGAGGGATTTGCCCTGATCCTGCTGTTCCCGGTCTTTCATTTCTATCTCTTCCCCTTCGTCTTTCACAAGCTGGATGTTCTGGGCCATATTCTGTTTGGCTCCATTCCCTACCTTGTCCTGATCGTCAATACCGGCATGTGCTGCTATATCAGCCGCTATTATGTGGGCAATATCACCAGAAAGGCGATCAATTCCCTGCTCATGGGCCGGGCTATGTCGCTGTTGCTCAAGGCCTTTTTCATTTATGTGCTCTATCTCGTACTCTACCGGCTCAGTACCCCGGAAAATATCTGGAAGCTTGCCCTCCAGTTCGGGTCAAGGGCAGAGGAAATATATAAAAGGTTCTTTGAGGTAAAACCGCACCTGATGCCGGTGGCCACGGAAAGCTCGATTCTGATGGTGCTGGCGGCCGTTGTCCCATACGGCTCGGTTTACCTGCTGGATCTGTGGCGCCGGTATCGGGTCAAAAGGAATGCAAAAATAATTTCCGCTTAAAAAAACACGGGAGAAAAAATGACGGACACAGTCGCAAAAAATCAGGAGAAAAAGAAACCTTCCTGGCAGGAGATCCAGGAAAAAAAGATCAACATGGCCAAAGAACGGGGATCAAGGGTCTTGAAGGTGAACTCCCCCCTGGGATCCACCATGTTCAACATCCTGCGCCAGTTTGACATGGCCTATGCCAATTTCAAGGCAAGGCTGGGGGAAATGAATGGTATTTCGTATGAAGAGGGAGAAAAGCTGATGAACGAAGGACGGGATATCATCATAGCCTTTTCGGAGTATACGGAAAAACTCAGCAAACGGGTTCGATTCAGATATTTCGTTCCCCGGGAAATTGAGGAGTATTTGAAAGAGACTCCCCCGCAACACAAGGAATAACCTTGCAATATTTCAGAGGTTCAACTATCTCTGGAAGGAGTTTCTGTTGGCTTTGACTGCCCCATGAGAAAGGAGAAAAAATGAATAAAAGTGAGTTGATAGAAAAAGTGGCGCAGGAATGTAACTTGAGCAAAACAGCAGCCGATCAGGCTCTGAACAGTGTTCTTGGAGCAATTACCGATGCTGTGGCAAAAGGAGATAAGGTTACCCTGGTTGGCTTTGGAACATTTTCCCAGGGAAAACGGGCTGCCCGCGAAGGACGTAATCCTCAAACCGGTAAGCCCATGCAGATCCCGGCGAGAAATGTCGTCAAGTTCAAGGCCGGTAAAAAATTTGTTGATGCAGTAAACTGATCACGGCTGGTTTGTCTGCTCAATTCCAAAGGTACTGATTCGGTCAACGGCATTTAATTTATGATCATCAAGCAAATGAGTATAACGCAGCACCATTTGTAGAGTGCTATGGCCGAGGATAGCAGCCAATGTACGAAGATCTGTTCCTGCCATGAGCATATGACTGGCTGCGGTATGCCTCAAGTCATGCATATGGATCTGCTGGAGCCCTGCACGTTCACGTGCCTTGTCAAATGATGGCCTGAATCTTGAGGAGGGAATATTTTTGGCCTGGGTACTTTTTCCGGCATCCTTCAAGAAAACAAATTCATTATCACCATTATCCTTCCTTAACTCTTGAAGAACATTCACAACAGGTTGTGTTAAAGGAACTGTTCTCGGTTCGTTTTTTGTGACAAAAAGAGTTAATGAACGATTCTTGAGGTCGACTTGATCCCATCGTAATCCTGCCGCTTCACTTGGACGCATGGCCGTGTGGAGCAATGTTAAAATATAGGGGTACAACATTTTATTTTTGCTGGCCCTACATTCTTTCAGCAGGCGAATGGCTTCCTCCTCCTTAAGAAAAATAATTCTGCCTTTTGGCACCTTGGGACGTTCGATAGCATTTACGGGGTTTTCAATCTGACTTTTACCCACAACTCTCCCTGGACGCAACCCTACCCCGGTTTGGGAGGTGGCTGGCCGAAGGCCTTCCAGGCTCCGCTCAGCCAACCGAGAGCCACCAGGCCACGCCAGGTGGTCGTTGTCCCGGGCGGGCCTTTGGAAGACCGGGGCATGTATCCACCAAGGCGGGCGATCATGACCATGGCCTCGCCCAGGGTGGGCGGATAGTCCGCTGGGGAGCCCGCGTTATCGACATAGGCGGTCAGAGCCTTCCACTCTGCCTCCTCCAGCAGCTCGGTACAAGACCAATCCGGTGTCTCGCGACCTTGCTTGGTTAGAAAGTAAACCCGCCAGGCCACAATCATATCCAGGGCCAGGCATGATTTGATGGCGTCGCCGTGACGCAGGAGACGATCCTCGATCCGGCAGCCACTCTTGAGTGTGCGATGATAGACCTCGATTCCCCAGCGGACACCATACCAGTTCAACCGTTCGCAGGCCTCTTCGAAGCTGTTCACTGCCACCGTGGTCAACAACAGCCATTCGAGACGCTTGCCACGGGCGGGTTTCTTTCGCTCGCGGGCCGAGACCGCCCACAGGGTAACGGGACCGTTTTTTGCCTGGCTTTTCGGCGGAGCAAGGGCTACTTGGTCGAAGCGGATTTCCAGCCGGGCAACCCGGGCCTTGCGCCCGGCTTTTGCCGGGACACGAACTTCCTGTGTGCCGGCAAGGGGACAATCGGCCATATGTGTCCAGAGATTTTCCTCACTGTCGACCAGGGGACGGGCATGCTGAACCCGGACGAGCAGATCGGGGCTTGCCGGTTGTTGGGCCTCCAGAAACAGTTGATAGTAATCGGCCTCACGGTCCCCGACGCTGACGATTTTTTTATTAGGGCAGGCCTGCTGCAATGTCCCGGCGGCGCCAAAGCTGTGCAACCACTTGATGCTCTCTGGAACCTTGCGGGATTCTTTTTTTACTCTGGCCCAGGCCTGAACATCGATCAGGCCAAGGGGAACACCCTGGTCGGTGAAGGCCATGGTGTCATGCACCAGCAGGCCCTGAGTCTTTTTGGCATCAATGGGGCCCAGCCCCTGAGCACTGCGGATGGCGTTATAGTTCAGAGAGGTCGTATCCTGAACGGCCAGGACAACGCCTCTATGACGCCGGATCCGCTCTGTGGTGGCCTGGTAATGTCCCTGAAGTATGGATGCCATATCAACCCGTTGGTTACGGAAGAATCGATATGCCCCTTTCAGGGCAGCCTCCCCCTTGCATGCCTGGGGGAGCAGGGCCTGGGGATTAGCATAAAATTCCCGGCACAACCTGATTGCCCGGCGGTGCAGTCGTTTATCGCCCAACCCGCTATTGGCGAGTTCCGCTTCGATCCAGTCCCTGGGCGGAGATGGTTCTCTGCCCCCGAGGCGGCCGCGCCAGTCAGCGGTCAGGGGCAGGGCAAAGATCTCCTTGGGGGCAAGGTCATCATTGTTGTCCCTTCGTCCCCGGCCGCTGGTGCGTCCGATGCGCTGCCAGTTGGCGGCCAGGTAACATGTCCCCCTGTGGTGGGCCGGATCCACAAAGGTCTCGACCAGCACCGGTCTCTGTCCATAGATTTCCTGCCAGTCATGACACACTGTTTTGACGCTCCTGGCCAGCAGAAAAGAGGCCAGGTTCGGAACCCGTACCTGAGGCAGAATAAGAAATCTGCTGTTGTTAATCACTTGGCCGAGATGGCAATCCCGGGCATGGTCTTCCCAGCCGATCCACCGGTCCCGGTCGCGAAGCCGGTAGGCAGCGCTGCTGAACCCGGTTGCCCCAAGGATACCTTGATCACTCTCGATAATATACTGAATACGCGCTCCGCACAATGGCCCGGAACCATGGGGATGAAACGAATTCATCAGGCTTTCCCAGAGAAACCGTTTGTCCCGATCCCCGTTGACCATGATGAATTTCACTCTGCCCAGGTCCTGAATGGTTCCGTTGAAAACAGGTCGGTGGTAGGGCTGGACCGGTTGTTCTTTTCCAGCAGAGTTGTTCCGTCGCGTTATGCGAGGTCGCGGGAGCTTGATCAATCCATATTTTTCCAGCTTCCTCAAGGCCAGGGAACACGAGGCCGTGGCCGGCACCCCCCTGCCGGTTTGCCAGCCTAATCGTTGGCAGGTCTCCACGGCAAGCTGGTGCCGGGACAACTCGGGCCGGGTGGCGGTGGTTGTGTTGATCCACTCAATGGTGGTATGATCGAATCGTCCAAGGTTGCGTGGCATGGTCGGCCACTACCATGCCACAGGCGAATTGTTTTGTCCAGGGAATTTTGTGTCTTGGTGTCAG
>DRLX01000082.1 GCA_011322715.1 Desulfobulbaceae bacterium | reverse complement strand
ATGCCGGTTTATAAAATATATCTGCTCAAGTCCTCATCATCGGAAATATCGGCCAACTGTTTACGAACATAGTCGGCGGTTACCGTAAAAACCGTTTCGTCCCGTTCCGGAGCATCAAAGGAAAGTTCGTCCAGTACCCGCTCCATAATAGTGTGCAATCTACGGGCACCGATATCCTCTGTTTTCTGATTAACCTGTACCGCTATGGCCGCCATTTCATGAACGGCGGCCTCTTCAAAATGGAGCTCTATGCCCTCCGTCGCCATCAGGGCCGTATATTGCTTGAGCAAGGCATTCTTTGGTTCAGTCAGTATTCTGAAAAATTCTTTTTCTCCCAGAGCGTTGAGTTCGACTCGGATGGGAAAACGACCCTGCAGCTCCGGCACAAGATCGGAAGGCTTGCTCAGATGAAAAGCACCGCTGGCTATAAATAAAATATGATCGGTACGCACCATGCCATGCTTGGTATGCACCGTCGTACCTTCGACAATGGGCAAAAGGTCACGCTGCACGCCTTCACGGGAAACCTCGGGAGAGCTGGATCCACCGCCGCCTCTTGAAGCAATTTTATCAATTTCATCAAGGAAAATAATACCTGATTGCTCGGTCTTACGGATAGCCTTCTCGGTTACGCTTTCCTGGTCAACCAGCCGTTCGGCCTCCTCTTTTTTGAGAAATTCCAGTGCCTCGGGAACGGAAACTTTTCGTCTATGCTTTTTCCTGGGAAAAAATTTAGAGAAGGCATCCTGCAGCGAGGACTGCATATCCTCCATGCCGGATGCGGAAAAGACCTCCACCATGGGGGCTGCTGCCGGGGCGGTTACATCAAGCTCGACAAAGCGCTTGTCAAGTTCTCCGGAACGCAGCATTCGGCGCAGTTTTTCCCTGGTCAGTTCCTGATCGGCCCCTGACTGTTCAAGGTCCGGGTAGGTGTTACGATAGTCTATGGCAAGAACATCTTTACCGGCGGCTGCAGGCTCGGGCGGCTGCACTCCTGCGGAGGGCAGGAGGAGATCAAGAAGTCGCTCCTCAGCCATCTGTTCGGCTTTTTCGGAAACATTTTTTTCCTCTTCTTTTGAAACCATGGTAATTGCCAATTGCAGCAGATCACGTACCATGGATTCGACATCACGACCAACATACCCGACCTCGGTAAATTTGGAGGCCTCAACTTTAAGAAACGGCGACCGGGCAAGATGGGCGAGTCTCCGGGCTATTTCAGTCTTGCCGACACCGGTCGGCCCGATCATGATAATATTTTTCGGTGCAATTTCATCCCGCAACCGAGGGTCGACCTGTTGTCGGCGCCAGCGGTTACGCAGAGCAATACCCACGGAACGCTTGGCATCATCCTGACCGATAATATATCTATCCAGGGCCTCAACGATCTCCCTGGGCGTAAGCGATTGTTCTCTTTTTTTCATAAATGTCTCTTCTCTGGATTTTTCACTGAAACCGGAAAATTTTCGGGAATTGGAAAACCAGTGGTTAGCGCCCTGGAAAAAAATACTTGTCCAGTGGCCCCGATATCGACCTGGATTGAGCGTTCAAATTTTTTCAATAATAATCTGCTGGTTGGTATAGACGCAGATGGAACCGGCAATCTCCATGGCCGCGCGGGCAATGGATTCGGCATCAAGATCACTGTGCCGGACAAGGGCTGTTGCTGCGGCCTGGGCATAAGGACCACCCGAGCCGATGGCAAGGATGCCGTCGTCCGCCTCTATGACATCCCCGGTTCCTGAAAGCAGCAGGGAACTCTCCTCGTTAACGGCAATAAGCATGGCCTCAAGGCGGCGCAGATATTTATCGGTACGCCAGTCCTTGGCCAGCTCCACGGCGGAACGGAGTAGATTGCCGTTAAACTGTTCCAGTTTCTGTTCAAGTTTGTCATACAAGGTCAGGGCATCGGCTGTTGATCCGGCAAAACCGGTAATGACCTTGTCATGGTAGAGCCGCCTGACCTTGCGCGCCTGGTGTTTGATAATCGTGGGACCAAGGCTGACCTGACCATCGCCGGCAACGACTATTTCATCCTTGTGGCGAAGAGCGAGAATTGTAGTTGAACGTATTTGTTGCATGGATCCTCAATGACATCTATTAGATGCCGAAATAGGTAGTGCTGTGTAACTCATTTACCTGATTACCACTAAAGCTCAGCGTGAATGAAATCAGGGATACCATCGCTTTTCTTGAAAAATGAATTGACCTGAAATCAGACATAAGCGCTTCTAAATGCAATTTGAGATTATAACTGTAGCGATGTTATCCCTCGTTGCTGAGGAATGGTGGTAATCAAAATCATTTATGAAGATGTATGATTGCCGTTGTTTTGTGCCAATGGATGGGCCGCATCGTACACCCGTGTCAGATGTTCCATATTGACGTGGGTGTACTTCTGGGTTGTCGATAGACTGACATGCCCCAATAATTCCTGTACCGTTCGCAGGTCGGCCCCCATTTCAAGTAGATGGGTGGCAAACGAATGACGGAGGGCATGGGGCGTAACCGTTACCTGGATACCGGCCCGGCGTCCATAATTCCCGATCAATCTTTCAACACTGCGGGCAGTGAGACGGGTGCCTTGGTTGTTCAAAAAAAGAGCGTCTTTTTCAGCTCTTCCGCCTCTTGCAACCCGTGCCGTAATAAGTGTTTGCCGCTGAGGAAAATAACGTTTCAATGCCTCTTCCGCCGCCCGACCAAACGGAATAATCCGCTCCTTGTTGCCCTTGCCGGTTACCTTAACCATGCCTGAATCAAAATCAAGGTCCCCGGTATTACACGAAACCACTCCTGCCCCTGGAAATCTGTTCCTGTGGCGCGATTTTGTCGCCGGGTGATGTATTGTGTCGCCAGGAAACA
>DRLX01000081.1 GCA_011322715.1 Desulfobulbaceae bacterium | reverse complement strand
TGCATTCATCAGGACCGGATCGACAATGCCCATGAACAGGCGCTTGCCTCAAAAGAGAACGAACAGTTGGCGGCCCTGTTCAAGGCCATGGGCGATCCCAATCGGCTACGACTTTTGTGGGCACTGAAGGACGAAGAGATGTGCGTATGCGACCTGGCCCGGTTTCTCGGAGTGACCGAATCCGCCGTCAGCCATCAGTTGCGCCTCCTGCGGCAACTACATCTGGTTGCCAATCGCAGGGAAGGTCCGGTCCTCTATTACCGACTGGATGATGCCCATGTCGGTGAACTCATTCATCTTGCACTGGAGCACCTGAGGGAAGACAAATAAACCGGCATCACTTCGTGGGTTATTTTCATATAAAATAAAATCTGTTGAGGACTCCATGATATCTTTTTTCATACATAGCCTGACCGCCTCCTGGTACCTGCTGGAACAGGCCTCTTTGTATATACTTTTCGGCCTCCTGGTCGGCGGCCTGCTCAAGGTTTTTCTTTCACCGGCCTACGTGGCCAATCACCTTGGCAGTGGCCGTTTCAGCTCGGTCTTCAAGGCAGCGCTTTTGGGCATCCCGATTCCGCTTTGCTCCTGCGGTGTCCTGCCGGCCGCAGCCTCACTCAAAAAACAGGGTGCCAACAACGGCGCCACCACGGCCTTTCTGATATCCACCCCGGAATCAGGCGTGGATTCCATCTCCATTACCTGGGCGCTGCTTGATCCGATCATGACCGTTGCCCGGCCGATATCGGCCTTTCTTTCCGCCTTTGTTGCCGGAATTGCCGAAAATTTTCTCAACCCACCCGATACCGAAAGGCAGGCCACACCCGACCTCAGCTGTCCTATTGATAATTGCTGCGACGGTATCAACTGTCCGCCGGAAGAGCATAATCATCATCACAAATTGTTTGAAAAAATTATTGTCGGTATCCGTTTTGGCGCGACCGATCTCTGGGCTGATCTTGCCGGCTGGTTCTTTGTTGGTGTACTGCTTGCGGGTGTGATCACGGCACTGATCCCCGACGCGGTAATTTCACGATACCTGGGAGGTGGATTTACCTCTATGCTGCTCATGCTGGCCTTCGGCATTCCTCTCTATATCTGCGCCACCGCTTCCACCCCGATCGCAGCAGCCTTTATTGCCAAGGGAGTAAGCCCCGGCACAGCGCTCGTCTTTCTGCTGGTCGGACCGGCCACCAACATAACCTCGTTGTCGGTCCTGATCGGCCTGCTCGGCAAACGGGCCACCATGCTTTACCTGGCCTCCATTGCCCTGGTCAGCGTACTCTGCGGGCTGGCAATTGACGCAATTTATCTCAGTTTCGGTATTTCCGCTGCCGCCGTGGTCGGTAAGGCCGCCGATGTGCTGCCCACCTGGCTGATGCTGGCGGCGACCATGTTATTGCTGGCTCTTTCAATCAGGCCTCTCTATCGTATTGTACTTGGCCGGCTGGGCAAAGGCTCAGGTTGCGGATGTTCCTCTGACTCCTGCGCAAGCGACCACTCCCATGACCATAACCACGGACACGACCACAACAGCCATGATAGTATGTCCAAGACAGACTGCGGCTGCGGTGGCGCCTGTGAAAACAGCGCTCCCGTGCAATTGCAATCCATGCCTGAAATCAAAATCAATAAAAAATCATGAGCGCTCCATCCGCAGACAAAGCCATGGCCTTCCTGCCCATGGCCAAAAAGGTCCCCACGGAAGCCGGAGAGTTCCAACTTCCCTCCATTGACCAACCCTTTGTGCAGGGAACAGTAGCCACTTCCGTGGGGCCGGTGCCGCAGGTACGAACAGAGCTGACCCGGCAGGATGTGCATGGTCATTACCTGGTGCGTTGGAATATCGGCCGAGATCATTTTACGGTGGAGCCGGGTTTGTATGCTGTGGGCAGACCGGATGCGTACAGCTCCGTCCTTGTCGGCGCCAACTACAAAATGAGCTTTGACCTGCTCAGGCAGGCCCTTACCTGCCGTGACTGCTGGCTTTTAATTCTCGACACCAAAGGAATTAATGTCTGGTGCGCGGCAGGAAAAGGAACGTTTGGCACCGAAGAGATGATTGATCGCATCAAGGCCTCCCGTCTGGATGCAGTCGTCAACCACCATCAACTGATTGTCCCCCAGCTTGGCGCACCGGGCCTCGCCGCCCATGAAGTGAAAAAATATTCCGGCTTCAGGATAACATATGGACCGATATCGCTGAAGGATTTGCCGGAATTTCTTGATAACGGCCTGCAGGCAACCCCGGTAATGCGAAAAAAAACATTTCCTCTGCGGGAACGCATTGTCCTGGTGCCAGTTGAATTCATGCAGGGCCTTAAGCAGGGAATCCCGCTCATGCTCTTTTTCTTTCTCATGGCCGGTCTTGCCGGTAAGGGGTCTTTTACCGAAGCCGCGCTCGTCCATGGTCTGCCGCCTGCCCTCGCCGTGCTGATCGGTATCATCAGCGGCACCGTCCTGACTCCGCTGTTTCTTCCCCGACTGCCGGGACGCGCTTTCAGCTTCAAAGGAGCCATTGCAGGTTTTTCCCTTTTTGTGCTCCTTTTTACCGCCGCCGGCCCTTTAACACACGGTTACAGCTATCTGGAACAGGTTTCCTGGCTGCTGCTAACTCTGGCCGTATCCTCCTGGCTGGGGATGGCATTTACCGGTGCATCAACCTTTACCTCTCTTAACGGTGTGAAAAAAGAAATGTTGCGGGCCATGCCCCTGCAGTTTTGCAGTCTTGTTGCCGGCATCATATGCTGGGGGATAGCGCTGCGAATGAGTTAAGAATGAAGGCAACGAATCTCATGGAAAAATTTCACTACTTTGAAGACGTCGTCTCCCTGGAGCTGGATACTGACAAATGTATCGGCTGCGGCCTGTGCACCATTGTCTGCCCGCATGGTGTTTTTTCAATTACCGAAAAACACAAGGCCCGGATGGTGGCACGAAATCAATGCATGGAGTGCGGCGCCTGCATGCGCAACTGTCCGGTCGAGGCTATTACCGTGGAGGCGGGAGAGGGCTGCGTACGCGGCGTTATCAACGAACTGCTGGGTATAGAAGGACCCTGCTGTTAGGGTCATGGCTGACCGGACCTGCATCCCCTGCAACCAACGGATACCTTATCCGTTGTCATAGTCAGCATAATACAACAAAAGAGGCTTCTTATGACAAAAAAACACGAAGAAACACCTGCCGGCAAAGTCTGTACCTTTCCTGATCCGGATCTCTCCGGAATCACCGTGGTTGAACTGGAACCCAACCAGTCACCAGCTGATTATCTTGCGGCCATGGAGCTGGCAAAGGAAGAGGCAATCAGACACATGGACGACTATATGCTGATTTCCTGGTATGACCGCGACCGTGACTTTGAATCACCGCAACATACCACCGAATCAGATGCCCCTTCCGCAATTCCGGGGTATGTCAATTACGGCATCAGCCATGACGCAACGCTGAAGGTGGATATCGAACAGGGGCGGTTTGTCTTTTTCTTTACCCCGATTGATTTCTAATCCTTCTACGTTATCCCGATAAATGTGGCACCGGGAACGGTGCCACATCCCTGCAGTTGTAGTCATATGGAGGAGACGACCTGTTGCTCCTTATTGCTCCGGTACCGTCCTAAAACCAGGCCCTGACACCGAAGACAAAACGGAAATCATCGGCATCACGACCTTCGTCACGGGCAAAATCGGCTGTGTCTCCATAGAGATGAATCCAGTTTATGCCGACATAGGGGGCAAACTCCCGCCGAATCTCGTAGCGCAGCCGAAGTCCCAACTCCAGGTCTGAAAGCCCGGAACCAATTCCCACCGCCCTGTCATCCTTGCCAAAGAGATTGATTTCAATGTCCGGCACCAGGATCAGACGCTGGGTGAACAGAAATTCATATTCGGCCTGCAGGCGAGCGGAAGTTCTGCCGCTGTCACCAACAAACAGGGCCGCATCAATGTCGAAAAAATAAGGAGCCAATCCTTTTATCCCCAGGGCCAGCCAGTTGCGGGTCGGCTGGGGCCTGATATCCCCCCGCCAGCCTATCTGCAGGTCCCAGAAAGGCGCAATTGCCCGTGAGTACAGGGCCTG
>DRLX01000080.1 GCA_011322715.1 Desulfobulbaceae bacterium | reverse complement strand
ATGGCATATAATTCTTTTTGAAAAGAAATTTTATTAATATGAACAGGAGGCGTTTATATGTGCGGAATAGTAGGCTATATCGGGAACAGAAGGGTCGTGCCCATTCTCATTGAAGGTCTACGGCGCCTGGAATATCGGGGGTATGATTCCGCAGGCCTTGTTTTTCACCATGAAAATCGTCTCCATAAGTTCAGGGCCGAGGGGAAACTGGCCAACCTGGAAATGGTTGTTGATGAACAGATCGGCGTGCCCAGCCGGACCGGGCTTGGTCACACCCGCTGGGCCACACATGGAGCACCCACGAAAGATAACGCCCATCCGCACAGTGACTGCAGCGGCGACATCGTGGTGGTCCATAACGGTATCATTGAGAATTATGGATCTCTTAAGGAGGAGCTGCTTGCCGCAGGCCATGTTTTTTCATCGGAAACCGATACCGAGGTGCTGGCCCACCTAATCGAAAAATATCTTGAAGATGATCTCGTTGCCGCCGTGCGCAAGGCCCTTGCCCGGGTGGAGGGCTCCTATGCCCTCGGTGTTCTCTGGGCAAAAGACCCCGATATTCTGGTCGCGGCCCGCAATCACAGCCCGCTTGTCATGGGAGTGGATGACAACGCCTGTTATATTGCCTCCGATATTCCGGCGCTGCTCCCCTACACCAACCAGGTTATTTTTCTTGATGATCAGGAACTGGCGGTACTCAAAAGGGGCGAGTACGAAATTCTGAGCCTTGAGGACGGCGAAAGCGTTGATAAACTTGTCCAGATTATTGATTGGAATGCCGCCATGGCGGAAAAGGGCGGCTTTAAACATTTTATGCTCAAGGAAATATTTGAGCAACCCCAGGCAATTCTCAATACCATCAGTGGTCGTATTGTTCCTGATACGGGCGAAATCGACCTGCCGGAAATAGGTCTGGACGCGGCTGCATTGCAAAAGATAGATCGTATTGCTCTGGTTGCCTGCGGTACGTCCTGGCATGCGGCCCTGGTTGCTAAGTACTGGATAGAAAAATGGGTCGGAATCCCGGTGGAAGTGGATATCGCCTCTGAATTTCGCTACCGGAAATTATTACTCTCGGACAGGGTGTTGACCATTGCCATCTCCCAGTCAGGAGAGACGGCCGATACCCTGGCAGGAATCAGGCGGGCGGCAAAACTCGGTTCAAAGGTTCTGACCATCTGCAATGTTGTCGGCTCCACCATGACCAGGGAGGCCGACGGCGTGATCTACACCCATGCCGGACCTGAAATCGGGGTGGCCTCGACCAAGGCCTTCACCTGTCAGTTGTCGGCCCTGTTTCTCTTTACTCTCTATATGGGCCGGATACGCAACACATTGATCCCTGAGCAGATCAGGGAAATGGGCACCGGCCTGTTGAAGACCGTTGCCGTCATTGAGGAGGTACTGCCGATCCTGCAGGAGAATATTCGGGTGCTTATTGAAGAGTATTACAATGCCCGTGATTTTCTCTTTGTCGGACGGGGACTGAATTTTCCCATTGCCCTTGAGGGGGCGTTGAAACTGAAAGAAATATCTTATATCCATGCCGAAGGCTATGCCGCCGGTGAGCTCAAGCACGGACCCATTGCCCTGATCGACAAAGACATGCCGGTCCTGGCCCTGGTGCCGAAAGATTCCGTATACCAGAAGACGGTCTCCAATGTCGAGGAGATCAAGGCCCGCCAGGGACGGTTTCTGTTGATCGGTACCGAGGGAGACGAACACCTTGCGACCCTGACCGGAGATGTTCTGTATCTGCCCAAGGTCCATGAGGAGCTTAATCCCCTGCTGTACACCATTCCGGCCCAGTTGCTCTCCTATGAAATTGCCAACCGCAGGGGATGCGATGTTGACCAGCCCAGGAACCTGGCCAAGAGCGTGACCGTGGAATAGGTTTTTCTGTGCATTCCCCGAACAAAATCCATACAGGACTTGAGAGAGTTCTGCTGTCACCGCCCGAGGTTTTGCGCGGAAAACGGCTGGGTCTACTCTGTAATCAGGCATCGACCGACAGCCGGTTCCGCCACAGCCGCGACCTGATCATGGAGCGTTTTCCAGATCGGCTCCGGTGTCTGTTCTCCCCCCAGCACGGATTTTTCAGCGCCAAACAGGACAATATGATTGAATCGGACCATGCTGTCGATCCGGTCAGCGGTCTGCCGGTTTATTCTCTGTACGGTGAGACCAGAAAACCCTATCCTTCCATGTTTAAGGATATTGACCTGCTCCTTATTGATCTTGTTGATGTCGGCACCCGGGTCTATACCTTTATCTGGACTGTGATCTATTGCCTGCAGACCGCGGCCGAGACCGGGACCGGAGTGGTGATCCTGGACCGGCCCAATCCACTTGGCGGTCGGGTGGAGGGCAATGTGCTGAAACATGATTGCGCCTCCTTTGTCGGCCTCCATTCAATTCCCATGCGGCATGGGTTGAGTGTGGGCGAGCTCGCCCTGCTCTGTAATCAGGAGATGGGGATCGGCGCCGATCTCGAAGTTGTGCCGGTGCAGGGCTGGCGGCGTGACATGCTCTTTCCCGAGACCGGACTGCCATGGGTGTTTCCCTCTCCCAACATGCCCACCTTTGCAACCGCCCTGGTCTATCCCGGCCAGGTGATCTGGGAGGGGAGCAATATATCCGAGGGCAGGGGGACAACCCTGCCGTTTGAACTCTTCGGCGCCCCGTTTGTTGATGTGGATGCAGCATTGGCTGAGGT
>DRLX01000079.1 GCA_011322715.1 Desulfobulbaceae bacterium | reverse complement strand
TCCGCAACAACTCCATCTACCAGTGCGGCAACATGGGAACCTGGGTCAACCAGCGGGAAACCGGCGGCATCAACATAAAAAACTTTACCGATACACTCATCGAGAACAACACCATTGTCAACTGCATCGGCAGCGGTATTCGATTGGGCGGGAATGTGGGGTTCAATCCTGACTGGGACGAGGTCAAGGGATTGACTGCCGTGATCAGAAACAACATCATCACCAACATGATCCACGATGACACCGTCATAGAAGAGGCGCCTGCCTATGGCATCGATATTGCTAACGGTGATACGGCCCTGTGCACCTACAACAATGTCTGGCACAACCATTCCGGCAATTATCACGGGACAAGCCCCGGCGTCGGCAGCCTGTCCGCTGATCCCGGCTTTCATCACGTTGAGCTGGGGACAAATTTCAACAATACCAACGGCACGGCTGATTTTCACCTGCAGAGTGAAACCGGCCGGTGGAACGATGCCGTATCCGGCTGGCAAACCGATCAGGCAACCAGTATTGGTGTCAATGCCGGCGCCCCGGCCACCGGCTATGCCAATGAACCGGTGCCAAACGGCGGCCGGGTGAACATGGGGATGTACGGCAACACGCCACAGGCCTCCAGGGGAACCAAGGCGCCGCCCGTGGCCGACGCCGGGCCGGACCAGGTACTCCGGGAGGACGGCAGCGGCATTGTCCATGTTGACCTTGACGGCAGCGGCTCTTCGGACAACGGCACCATTACAGGTTATGTGTGGAGAATCGACGGTATCATCCTGGCCGAAGGAGAAAACCCCTCTGCTGTGCCCATGATGATCGGTATTCATACCATTACCCTGACCGTGACCGATGATGACCAGATGTCGACAACAGACCAGGTGGTCATCCGGGTGAACAGGCACGGGCCGAATATTCAGCCCATTGCCAGGGCAGGCAATGACCAGACCGTTACTGATAGCGATAGCAACGGCCGTGAACCTGTGCTTCTTGACGGCAGCAATTCTTCTGACCCCGACGGCCTGATCACCAGCTATACCTGGCGTGACGATCAGGGAAACATCCTGGCAACCCAGGCCCGGCCAATCCTTGAATTTCCCGTGGGAATCCATATCCTTACCCTGACGGTGACTGATACGGAAAACGGCATTGGCCACGATACCATCCAGGTCGAGGTACGGCCGAAGAACGATTACGCCCTTCGTTTTAATGCTGATTCCCTTGATGAGCTGGTGGCAATCGAAAGTATTCCCACCCCTGGAGAAGACCTGACCATTGAGATGTGGGTGCGGCAGGACGAAACCAGCAATGATGTGGACGCCCTGCTGAATTTCGGCGAAGATGGCCGGCGTCTTGTTCTAAAAAGCCAGGATCGGCTGCCCTCATGGGGTGAAGGGGCAGGAAATCATGCCGACACCAGCCTCCCCATGCACCAGTGGCATCACCTGGCCTTTGTCGTGCAGAACAACAACCTGACCGGTATTTATCTTGACGGCATGGCCCAAACCCTGGATAGTGCCGGGCAAATCGTCCCGCCCATGGCACACTTTTCCATCGCCTCCTATTATGATAGCGGCGCAGATGCTCATAATTTCAAGGGCAGTATCGATGAACTCCGCCTGTGGGACGTGGCCCGCACCGGGGCAGAGATCAGGGCCAATTATCAGCAGGAGCTTGATCCGGCCCAGGAAGAACACCTGGTCGGCTACTGGGATTTCAATGAGGGCAGCGGCAACAAACTCACAGACAGGGCAGGCACCAGCAACGGCACCCTGCTGAACATGGACCCGGAAGACTGGGTGCTGGGCGCCATTCATCCCACGGGTACGCTCACCTATTTCTTGAGGGTCGCAGGCGGCAGCGGTAGCGGTGTGTACGAGGCCGGTGAGATCGTCCACCTCTCTGCCGATTCTCCACAGCCGGGCTACCAATTTTCACACTGGAGCTCATCGCACGGCGGAGCCTTCAGCAATGCCAATGCGTCGGACACGCTTTTCACCATGCCCGCCAACGGGGTCACGGTGACCGCCCATTTTACACTTAATAATCCTGCTGATGATACCGACAATGATGGCATCACCAATGCAAACGATAACTGTCCAACAGTGGCCAATCCGGACCAGGCCGACTTGGACGGAGATGGCCAGGGGGATGCCTGTGATCCGGATGACGATAATGACGGCATGCCCGATGCATGGGAAATCAGCCACGGCCTGGACCCAAACGATGCCGCAGACAGGGACCTGGACCCCGACGGAGACGGCCTGACCAACATCCAGGAATACCGGCGCGGCACCGACCCGCAGAAAGCTGATGCCCCGAAACATGGCCTGTTTTTTCCGCTCCGAACCAACGACGGCACTGTGCTGATGATTCATCTGTAGGCCACCTTGTAGTTTTTAGCAGTATTTTTAGGCCAACGGGACAAAATGTCCTGTTTTGTCGCCATGATAATGGCCAAACATTTTTCGGTAACCAAAATGAAAAAAATTTGCTTGATCGTATTGATCACTCTCCTGCCATCCATTGCCCTTGCCCGGAAACACCTCATCTTCCTGGATGGTGAATTAGGCTGGTATTATTCAATGCCGCCTTATTTGGCCGCCCATCATGCAGAGGTTGAACAACTGCCCTTTTCAGGCTTTGTTGTGGTCGGCAATGTCTATACCAGCTACGTGATGAGCGCTGACCCAAACAGTAATAATGTTACCTACCAACGGGTATGGGAGGAAGTGAAATCCCTGCAAAATATGTTTACAAAGAAAACTGAAAATTTTCTTCGTATAAACATTGATTTCCCCGGTGATTTCTGGGATGACGCGATCTGGCAGAAAACCACAAATAACTTTGCCGCAGTTGCCAAAGCCGCAAAAAATCTCGGGTTTAAGGGGATTTTATTTGATGACGAACCGTACACATCCGCCCAGCATCGCCATAGTTTATACATGTCAAATTTCAAATTTCCCAAAAGAGATGCTGTCCAGAGTCAATGTAGTGAGGATCTAAATGATCCTTGCAATGCTTATGCCCTCTGGGAGCGGAAAGAAAGCAAGGAAAACAGGGGAGACTGGGTTGATTACAAGTGTACTATTGAAGGAGAGGAATTGACGGATTCAGAGGAATGCTCCTATCGTAATACCGACCATTCGTTCAAGGAACATATGGACAAGGTCGCATCGCGCTTTAAAGAAATCATGGAGGCAATGGAAGCTGAATTTCCCGCCATAACGGTGCTGGTACTGCACGGCCCGGCCACGGCCCATGCCAAAACCAATATAGATGGCCACTATATCAAGCCAAACAGCATTTTTGAAACAAACGAATATAAGGGGGCCATGTTTTTGGGCTTAAAGCAGGGCTTGAACGGCGATGCCCGGTTACACGATATGGGCGAATTTTATCAGTACACCACCATACAGCAGTTCCAAAACGCTTACCAATGGCGAAAACACGACATCGTCAGCGACCAGTATAATCAAGACCTGGATGATACCTACCGATGGGTGGTGCCGACAAATGACCGGCCAACCTGGAGCAGGGACGTAAACATCGGCTTTATGGTCAGTGATTACGGCCGCCGCCATGATATGCCTGAATACAACACCCAGAATTTATGCCGGCCCACAGATGTTCAGTCACGATTGACAAAGGCCCTGCAAACAGCCGATGAATACGTCATTTTCTATAGCGACAGCAGCCTGAGTACATGTGAAGACAACCTCGGCTGGGCTGATGTTGAAACACCGGTCCCTGCGCCCTGGCTTTCCATGATGCAAAACGTATACAACAGTCTTCAGTTCCCCTGGACCATGTTTTACCCGGCCATAACCAGGAAGATGCAATGATCGGGAAAAAGGCAAGAAAGCAAGTAGGCAATGACCGGAGATCAGCCGGTAATTCAAACAGGTTCAGCGTAATATGAATCCTCTCTCACATGCAGGCGCCATCGTTCCAATCATCTGTTTTCTTCTCTTCAGCCCCGGTTCCCTTTCATCGGTTTCATGGACACCCATCGGGCCGGGCGGCGGCGGCTGGATACCGGCGATTACCGTGGCCGGTGATGCGGCCCGTACCGTCTATGTGGCCTGTGATGTGGGGGGAATTTACAAAAGCACGGACCATGGCCGGACCTGGCAGATCAAGAACAACGGCCTGACCACCTACTATGTCCAGAACATTGCCTATGATCCGGCAACACCATCCACCCTGTATGCCGCCACCAGGGGAGGTGTTTTCAAGTCAACCGATGGGGGAGAAAGCTGGCAAAGCAAACGCTCCGGCTTCCCTCCGGAAAATCCGTACCATTTCAGCGCTCCGGTAAGCGATATCGTTGTTGACCCGCAGGCGCCCAATATCGTCTATGCGGGTATCGGTGTTCCCAGGGCGGCTTATGAACCAGGCAACTTTTACTGGCAGGAATGTGAGGTAAAGGGCTCGATCTATACCAGCAATGATTTCGGTGAGCACTGGACACGGGTTCATAATACCGGCATTCCCACCGATGCCATGATCTACTCGCTGGCCATTGATTCAAATCACACAAACATCCTTTTTGCCGCCACCAGCAAAGGGGTCTATACAAGCAGTGATCACGGCGCTAACTGGACAGCAAAGAACAACGGTCTGCCGGATCATCATCGGGCCATGGGCCTGGTGATCAATCCGGCCGATACCAATACCCTATATGTGACCATGTGGGCGGAACCCGGCAGCGCAAGCTGGCAAGGCGGGGTCTACAAATCCACTGACGGTGGA
>DRLX01000078.1 GCA_011322715.1 Desulfobulbaceae bacterium | reverse complement strand
CGCAAAAACCGAACCCACGACTTTTTTATTGATTTCTCCTAAGGTGGGATAGGGATGAATTGCCGCCGCAACTGTTGATAACCCAACCTTGCCGTTCATGACGGCAACCCATTCACTGAGGAGGTCACCGCCGTGCGGTCCGAGGATCTGAATGCCTATGGGTTTTTCCCTATTGTCGAGAAGCAGCTTGATGCGACCGATGCTTTCCCCTTCGGCAAGCCCCCTGTCGTTTTCGGAAAATTCTTCAATCCAGGCAGTATACCCAATACCGGCGGCCCTGGCGCTTTTTTCATTCATCCCGATGCTGCCCAGCTCCGGATGGGTATAGGTGCACCAGGGCACATGGGTATAATCCGTTTTTTTCGGCAGATGAAATATGGCGTTTCTGAGGATTACTCCCCCTTCATAGCCGGCGACATGGGTAAACTGATACCCACCGGTGACATCACCCGCTGCGTAGATATGTTTGTGGCTGGTTTTACAATATGGGCTGACCTTGATTCCCTTGCGATCATAGGCAATATCAATTTTTTCCAGACCAAGCCCTGAGACATTGGCCTTGCGGCCCAGGGCGACGAGGATCGCCTCCGCCTTAAGGCTGGTGGTCGTGTCGGATTGCGTTTTGAGAACGACTTCACGCTCATTGCCAAGGTCCCGGACACGGAGAAGCTGTGAATTCATGAAAAAACGAACTCCTTCCTCTTCGAGCACCTTTTGGACGATATCCGCCATATCCTGATCTTCCTTGCCCAGTATCTGAGAACTCCGCTGGATAACGCTCACTTTAGTACCGAGGCGGCTGAATGCCTGGGCCATCTCAATGCCGATAGGACCGGCCCCGAGAATGATCAAGGATTCGGGCAGATGATCGAGAGAGAAAATGTCACGATTGGTCAGATAGGGCGTCTCTGCAAGGCCTTCAACGGGAGGTGCGGCAGCCGATGAGCCGGTGGCAATGACCCAGATGCGGGCGGATATTTTTTTGCCGCCAAGGGTCACCTGATGTTCATCGCTGAAGATCGGATCACCAAATTCCACCTGCGCGCCAAGCCTGCAGAATCGCTCCACCGAATCATGTTCCTGAATTTCGGCAATGACCGAGCTGATCCGGTCGGCAACCGCGCGAAAATCAACGGCAGGCGGCGTTACTGCGGGCAGGCCGAAAGCAGGTCCGTTTTTCATAAGATGATAGACATGCGCTGTTTTGATCAGGGTTTTGCTTGGGACGCAACCAAAATGGAGACAATCACCGCCCAGGGCCTGTTCCTTCTCAATTATCAGCGTCTTGGCGCCAAGCTGTGCGGCACCGGAGGCGACGGTCAGACCAGCCGCTCCACCACCGATAATCCCTATGTCATAATCATAGCTTGCCATGGTGTTTTCCCTGTCAGATATTTTTTGGGGTCGTTTTCGTTGTAAATTTTTTGGTGTAAAGAGCCAGCAGTTTTTTCACGGTAATGGGGAAGAGCCCAAGGACGACAAAAGACGCCAGCACTCCCGGTGACATGATTCCGGCCAGAGAGTCAATCTTGGCCAGTTCCTTGCCCGCATTTACATATACCAGCGTCCCCGGCAGCATACCGATTTGTGACACCCAGAAAAAGGTGGACAGGCGCATACGGGTCAGGCCCATGAGCAGGTTGATCATAAAAAAAGGAAAAACAGGGACCAGCCGGAGAGAAAAGAGATAAAAAGCGCCTTCCTCTTCAATGCCCTTGTTGATTGTTCCAAGTTTATCGCCGAATTTTTTCTGAACCCAGTCGCGTAACAGAAATCTGGAAACAAGGCAGGCCAGGGTTGCACCGATGGTGCTGGCAAAGGATACGGCAATGGTTCCGACAACTAATCCGAACAGCCCGCCCCCGGCCAGAGTCAATACCGCTGCTCCCGGAAGCGACAGGGCCGCAACCGCAATATAAATACCCATATAGGCTGCAATGACCAGCGGCCTGTTGGCGAGGTAGAGAGCATGCAGTTTTTGTTGGGAGGCCTTGATATAGTCAAGTGACAGGTAACGGCCGGCATCAAAATATCTAAATGCAACGATTCCCAGAATGATCAATGCAACGATAATGATTCTCTGGAAAATTTTTTTCTTATTATCCTGCGTCATGTTGCGCCTGTTTGTTGTGATTGGGTATCATTTTTATGAGTAGATGGTACCATGAAAGTCGTTCCCGAGGTGAAAAACTTACAGGAAAGGCTGGAAATACCGTGGAAAAAGATATTCTCTTGCAATGCGGAGGTTCTTGCCCTTGCCGCAAGTTACTGTCTCAGCTATTCTGCGTATTATGCGAGGTGGGTTGCGACGAGGAGACCGGATAACGACAGAGACTGTCTTCAAGCGGATGGGCGATAACGACCAACCACTTCAAAGATCGTTTTCGGTGCTGTTTTTGTGGGTTGATGGCATTCAAGCGATTTTTCTTTCCAGGTTCAGCAAAAATTGTATTTTCTCCAGTCCACCCGCATAACCCGTCAGTTTGTCGGACTTTCCTATTACCCGATGACAGGGAACCACAATGGCAACGGGATTGAGCCCATTTTCCCTACTTACTGTCCGGACGGCTTTTTGATTACCTATTGCTCGTGCCTGTTGCAGGTAGGAACGGATTTCACCGTCGGGTATGTTCAGGAGAAACTGCCATGCTCTACGTTG
>DRLX01000077.1 GCA_011322715.1 Desulfobulbaceae bacterium | reverse complement strand
CATTCTGAAGCAACGAATTCCTGCAGCTAACCAACGAAAGGGCTATCTGATCAGTGTTGCCGCCACGCGGGGAAAACAGGTCTTTACGGGAGCCGAACTCTGCGCCCGCTATGTTTTTGACGCCATGGATGTTCTCTATGACGGCGGTCTTTTTTATCCGGGCGTTGATACCAGAGGAGCCATCAGAAAACATCCTGATTTTCCGCAGAAACTCAATGCGTTTGTCCGGCGGCTTCTTCAGGATGCATGACGGTGCAAACAGTTCTTTTCCTGTTGATGCCTATAAAGCAACTTGACAAAGGCTCGGAGATATTTTACAAAGCCTCACTACCATAAGGCCCCATCGTCTAGCGGTCTAGGACACCGGCCTCTCACGCCGGGAACAGGGGTTCGAGTCCCCTTGGGGTCACCAGCAAAGACCAGGGAGTTAAGCCAGAGGCTTAGCTCCCTTTTTTTATTTCTATCTTCCATATCTTCCGGATAATAAATAAAAAAATTGCCATGAATGAAGCAACAGTACGTTTTATAGGTGTTTTACAGAGCGACATCACCAATCTTGCCGATGCCCCGAAGATTTACACGGAATCCAGCCGTACAGGGACGCTTGAGATATACCCGAAATATGAGGATGGTCTTGATGGTATTCGGGCAGGGCAGACAATTGTGGTCCTGTTCTGGCTTCACAAGGCCGATAGAGACATCTTGAAAGTATATCCCCGTGGTGACAAATCCAGAGGCCTGCATGGCGTGTTTGCCACTCGCAGCCCCATGCGACCAAATCCAATTGCAATCTCCGAGTTGACGGTGACGGCAGTCCACAACAATTTTATTGAGGTGTCAGGACTGGATATTCTTGACGGGACACCAATTATTGATATCAAAAAGAAAATATAACCAAAACGCATCATGGAAGAACAACCAATAGAGCAAGATCAGACCTCGTTTCAGACTGCTTACATCTTTCTCCTGTCGCTGAGTCATTTTGTCCATGATGTCTATTCGTCCTTTCTCTCTCCCCTTCTGCCCCTTCTCATTGAAAAGCTTTCTCTGAGCCTCACCCAGGCCGGTTTTCTTTCCGCCGTCATGCAGTTGCCGGCCCTGATGAATCCTATCTTGGGCCTGATCGCTGATCGGGTCAGTCTGCGATATTTCGTCATCCTTGCTCCAATGCTGACGGCGATCCCCATGTCCCTGATCGGCCTTGCTCCCACCTACGGCGTCTTGCTGCTCCTTCTCTTTTTTGCAGGGATAAGTATTGCCCTGTTTCATGTCCCGGCACCGGTGATGATCGCCAGGATGGCCGGGTCTAAAAAAGGGAGAGGGATGAGTTTTTTTATGACCGGTGGTGAACTGGCCAGAATGATAGGCCCGCTGGTTGCAGTGGCCGCCGTTTCCCTTCTCGGCCTTAACAATTTCTGGCCCATTATGATTGTTGGTATAGCAACTTCCGGACTGCTCTTTTACCAATTTAAAAATGTGAACCTCTCTTTTCACAATAGAAAAAATACAACATCTCTTGCAACAACCTTTACCGACATGCGCCATATCCTGATGCCTCTGTCGATAATCCTTATTGCCCGTAGCTTCATGCATGGATCTCTCACCGCTTTTTTACCAACCTATATACAACGCCAGAGCGGCGACATCTGGATGGGCGGGTTTGCTTTGGCCCTGTTTGAAGCGGCAGGCGTGGTAGGAGTATTGGCGGCGGGATCACTGAGTGATTATTTCGGTCGACGACGAATGCTGTTGATTTCCCTGGTCTGTGCGCCGGTGACCCTTGTCGCATTCGTTTTGGGAGGAGGATGGATACGGGCCATAGCCTTGTCGGGAACCGGATTGATGCTACTCTCCACAACTCCGGTCATGCTGGCCCTTGTACAGGAACATTCCAAAGACAGTCCTGCCGCAGCAAACGGGATGTTCATGATGATAGCTTTTGTCGCCAGATCAACGGTTGTGGTTCTGATCGGGCTGATTGCCGACCATACCAGCCTGGAGACAACATATCTGATCAGCGCTGCTGCCGGACTGATCGGAATACCGTTTATTTTCATGCTGCCCAAACATACACAGTGATCCGTCACCCGTGCAGTCTTTTTTCTCCTGTGGTCAACAATAATGAACTCGTAAAAAATCCATTTTTTTTCAAGGATGGCTAAGTAAAAACATAGATATACAGGTAAGCGTAGACTCCGAGGAGTGATGTTCCGAGGCGGGTCTCAACTATACAGGTAGTATGTTGTAAATCGCCCCGGGACAGGACGCCATAGATCGAAGTTTTTACGACGCCATCAATAATGTCACCTGGGCGAGCAGAGCAACCACGGCCGTATCCACATGCAGAATACGGGGACCCATGGTAAAAGGATGAAATCCATGGTCAATAAATTGGCAACATTCATAGTCCAGAAACCCTCCTTCCGGACCGACGGCAAGCAGAATTTTTTTCTTGTTTGTCCCTGTTGGCAGGGCCCTGTTGCCAACGGCTGCGAAAGAAGAAAAAATAGTGTTAAGAGAATATTCAGCCGTTGGATGGGCCAGCAACCCGGTGCCGTCAAGAGTGGGCAGGACATCCTCAACAAAGGGCTTGAACCGATGATAGATGCGAACCTCCGGCATCCGGGTATCCATGGCCTGTTCCATACCTTCAAGGAGTATTTTCTCAATTTTTTCCGGAAATAGCACCGGGGTGTGAAAAAAGGACTTTTCCACCCGGCGGGTACGGATCAGATGAAATCTCTTTACTCCCAGGGTCGTTGCCTGTTTCAAAATTCGTTGCAGCATAATCGGCCGAGGCAGGGCCAGGATCAGTTCAATGTCCGGTGGTTGCAGCGGCGGTGAGGACAGGCTAACTGACATATGCACGGATTCCCGGTCAATCCGGCTGATTACTGCTGTTCCAATCAGGCCGTTCACCTCGCCGACCCGGAGTTGGTCGCCACTGTCAAGACGCAGAACAGTGCGAATATGTTCAGCCCGGCGTCCCGACAGAACGAC
Source organism: Desulfobulbaceae bacterium (assembly GCA_011322715.1). Taxonomy (GTDB): domain Bacteria; phylum Desulfobacterota; class Desulfobulbia; order Desulfobulbales; family Desulfobulbaceae; genus DRLX01. The sequence continues at coordinate 1,819 of DRLX01000077.1, read as the reverse complement.
CATGTTCTTGTGTCGCTCATCAGCTGTAAAAAGTAACAGATTCATGCCGATAACTTTTTCCTTTTTTTATTTTCCCCGTTGTATAATGTACACTGGAAAATTTGTCTCGTAGAACCCTTAAACCTTACCCATACCTGATGTCGGCTCGTGTTATCTATATACATAGTGTTATCAACATTTCTTGGTATTATTTTCCTGCCCGTTGGAGCGGCATTGGCCCTGGGAAGAAAAAAATACAGGGGCCGTACCCTGCAGCGTCTCGGCCTGACTCTACACACCTGTTTATCAGAGGGCCGAAAACAAAAAAACCGGGGACCCATTATATGGATACATGCCCTGTCCGTTGGTGAAGTTACCTCTGCCCTGCCCCTGGTTCGTGGCCTGCGAAAAGAATACCCGGATGCGATTCTCTATTTTTCCACAACTACACGAACCGGTCTTCATACGGCAGAGCAATTGAGCGGCCCCTTTGTCGATGCTGTTTTCTTTGCTCCCTTTGACTTTTTTTTCAGTGTACAGCGCTTTATCAACCTGCTGCATCCGTCCCTGTTCATCCTCGTGGAAACTGATTTCTGGCCGGGATGGCTCTTACAGCTCAACAGAAAAAAAATTCCCTGCATGCTGATCAATGGTCGTTTTTCCCAGCAGTCAATGACCAGGTACCTGCGTTTCGGGTTTTTATTCAAACCCATGTTTGACTGTTTTCAACTTCTCTCGCTGCAGACCGCTCAGGACATGGAGAATCTCCAAAAATTAGGGATTGCTGAAACGAAAATCAAAAGCCTCGGCAACCTGAAATTTGACGCCCGGCCGGGGAATAATTCACCAACAACACAATCAATCCACCGATCCGACCTGGGAATCTCCGGCCCGGGCCCTGTACTGGTCTGCGGATCGACCCATAAAGGGGAAGAAGAGCTACTTTTTGCCGCCTGGAAAACGATACAAAGAAAAAGCCACGTCCCCTATCTTTCGCTGGTTGTTGCTCCGCGCGATATTGACCGTGTCGCCGCCATTGAGCAGCTCGCCCGAAAGGCAGGCCTGTCAACAGCACGACGGTCGAACAACCAGGTGATCAAAGCGGACGTTTATATACTTGACACCATAGGCGAGCTGGCCGCCTGTTACTTGTTGGCGGATATTGCCTTTATCGGCGGCTCACTGGTCCCGGCCGGCGGTCATAACCCGGTGGAAGCGGCAATTGCCGAAATTCCCGTCCTGTTCGGCCCCCACATGGAAGACTTTGCCGAAATCAGCCACGATCTCATTGCCGCAGGCGGGGCAGCCAGGGACATCAGTGGCGATGAACTTGCCGACCGGGTCATACAACTGTTGCTTGATGAGAAAAAGAGCCGGGTTATAGGAAAAGCGGCCCGGAATTTCGTGCTCACCAATCAGGGAGTTGTCAACAATCATCTGCGAGAAGTGAAACGATTGCTTGCTTCCCGCCCCCAACAGGGCAATGGCTGATTCCTCCCTTCACCACCCTGCCTCCACCACCATCCTTCTCAACAATCTGCTCCTGCCGGTAACCCTCTGCTTTATCGCCGGCGCAGCCCTTGCCGGACTCCATCCATCGGCCTTCCCCTTTCTTGACAAGCTGCATATCCCGGGAATAATTCCGGCCGGAATTGTTGGATTGCTTGTCGTGCTTTTCCTTGGCCTGAAGGCATGGCGGGTTGCAGCCAAAGAATCAGGATCATTTCTCCATATCAATAATCAGAACAATTGGATAAGAACGAAGCTCTTACTCCTGTTTTTGTTTTTTATTATCGTCGGTTTTGCACATACACGGCCGGCCCTGCAGCCACCGTCGAAT
>DRLX01000076.1 GCA_011322715.1 Desulfobulbaceae bacterium | reverse complement strand
GGTGTATAAACACGCCATATCCACCATTATGCCCGGTGGACCCATCACATTATTTGATGCGGCTGATGCGGAAAATCAGGACTAATTGACGGACAGGATGACAAAACAGACTAATTCTGATGCGTTACAGTTCGTTAAGAAAAAAGCAAATCCGGTTTGGGGAAACACTCTAGATAAAGACGGTATTTCTCCAGACCATATTGTTCAGGCCAATGTTCTGGTCCTTCACCCTCATTATAAAAAGAGGCCATCCAAACGCTTGATGGCTTTGCCGTCATTGCGGTCACCGCAAGCCTGTCTTGAGGAAGCCGTGGGGCTGTGCCATGCTCTAGAGCTTAATGTTGTTCAGTCGATTCTACTGAACCTGTCCAAACTAAACCCGGCGACCTATGTGGGGCAGGGAAAATTGCTGGAACTTGCCGATCTTATTTCTGCGGAACATGTTGAACTTATCATCATGGACTGTGAACTGACGCCGGGACAACAGCGCAATATCGAACGGTTGCTGAATATCAAAGTCATTGATCGCACAGGATTGATTCTGGAAATTTTTGGCGAACGGGCAAAGACCAAAGAGGGGGTTTTGCAGGTGGAGCTTGCCCATCTGACCTATCAAAAGAGCCGTCTTGTACGTTCCTGGACCCATCTGGAAAGGCAGCGCGGTGGTTTTGGTTTTCTGGGAGGGCCGGGAGAATCACAAATCGAATCTGACCGGCGCATGATCGGTGACAGGATTGGCCGTATCGGCAAACGGTTGTCGGATGTGAGCCGAACCCGTAAACTTCACCGTAACAGCCGCAAACGAAACGAGATACCGGTGGTGGCCATGGTGGGCTATACCAATGCGGGGAAATCGACTTTATTCAATCGCCTGACCCATGCGGATGTCATGGCGGAGGATTTGTTGTTTGCCACCCTTGACCCGACCATGCGGGAGATGGACCTGGCCAATGGTAAAAAGGCTATTCTGTCCGATACGGTTGGGTTTATTTCGGCCCTGCCCATACAGCTTGTCGCGGCCTTTAAGGCCACATTGGAGGAAGTGGTCGAGGCCGATCTTATCCTTCATATCCGTGACATGTCCCATCCAGACCGGGAAGCCCAAAAAGAGGATGTAATGACCATCCTCCGCTCCCTTGGGCTGGAGGAGGGGCCGGATTGCCCAATTCACGAGGTCTGGAACAAGGTTGACCTGTTGGATGAGGACCAACGACAACAGCTTGATAATCTGGCCGCCCTCCGGAATGACGTCAGTCTCTTGTCAGCGGTTAGCGGGGAGGGCTGTGATCGTTTCCGCCTTGGGTTGAATGACATATTGTCCCGAGGGTCAAAAATAGTCGATATTGCCTATGCCCATGATCAGGGTGCGGCGCTGGCATGGATGTATCAACAGAGCGAAGTTCTGGAACGGACAGACACAGAGACAGAAACTATTCTGACAGTGCGTATGGATAGCAAGCTATCGGGCCGCATTGATAAAAACCCGAGCCTTGCCGGGCGTATTATCTCATGACGATGGACCAGATAAGCAGCTTTATAATTGAGGTTGCCGAACAGGAAATTCTACCGCGTTTTGGAAATCTTGTTCAGGGGGACATTACCGCAAAATCGCCGGGTGATATGGTATCCGTTGCTGATATAGAAGCGGAAAAATCTCTGTCTAAAAAATTGAGCAAGCTGTGTCCCGGTGCGCTCATCGCAGGCGAAGAAACAATTGCCGATAATCCGGGATTGCTGATTGCGGCCATAAGTGCTGACCGGGCTTTTTTAATTGATCCCGTTGACGGAACCAATAATTTTATAAAGGGTGATGAGCGGTTCGCGCTTATGCTGACCGAAATGCGTAAAGGGGAGGTGGTTGCCGGTTGGATATATCTCCCCGTTAGTCAAAAACTGGCGGTTGCCGAGAAATCAGCAGGGGCTGTTTTGAACGAAAAGAAAGTCGTTCTTCAGCCGTCCAAATCGGACTATGCCAGTTTAACGGCGGCGGCGCATATCAAACGGTTTCCGGAAAATTTACAGGCTATTGCCAGTGAAAATCTTAAAAAATTTAAAGAGAACCGCCCGGCCTTTTGTGCGGGTTATGACTATGTTTCTCTGTTGGAAGGGCGAAAAGATTTTTCTGTATATTATAGAACATTACCCTGGGATCATTTGCCCGGAAGTTTGATTTTTGCCGAAGCTGGTGGTTATGTGAGGACACTTTTTGACGGTGCGGCCTATACGGTTCATGATCAGGAAAAGGGTTTGCTGTCCGCGCGCAATAAAGAACAATGGCATAAGGTCAGGGAAATGATTTTTCCGGATGGTTTTTGAGGTGATTTGGAGGCGCGGACCGGAATCGAACCGGTATAGACGGATTTGCAATCCGCTGCGTAGCCATTCCGCCACCGCGCCAGTTGGTTGATTTGCCGAATGCTCGGTAAATGCTTCAAGTCTTTTACCTTAATTGCCCGGGAAGTCAATGGGATATTTGTGCTTTCAGCCGTTGCCGGAATGTGTTTTTTGGAAAAATAGACATATAGGTATAGACTATCGTATTTCCCTTATTGTAAAGACCGTGGTGACCCTTTATACAGGGCAATAAGAATGTCTTATATCATAAGGAGTTTCTCAATGTCAGATACGGCAAGCGCACGTCAGCATATGATTGATGGTCAGCTCAGACCTAACGAAATGAATGATGAAACAATCATTCAAGCCATTACAGATACGCGCCGGGAAAAATTTGTACCCAAACGTCTGGGCGGTGTCGCTTACCATGATAATGAGATTCAGGTATCCCCGGGCCGGCGCATGATGGGACCAATGGTATTTGCCCGCCTAATCGGGGCCGCTGAGGTCAAAAAGACAGACCTTGTTCTGGATATTGGCTGTGCGACAGGTTATTCCAGTGCTGTATTAGGCCGATTGGCCGAAGCCGTTGTTGCCCTTGAAGAAGATGAAACGCTTGCGGAAAAGGCAACGGCTATTTTGGCGGAAGAATCATGTGACAATGTGGCCGTTGTTACTGGTCCGCTTACAGAAGGACTTGCGGCACAAGGACCGTATGATCTCATATTCATTAACGGCATGATTGACTATATACCCCAAACCCTGCTGGATCAGATCGTAGAGGGTGGACGTATGATTTGTGTGATCAGGGAAAATGGCGTTGGCCGGGCGTGTTACGTGACCACTGAAAATGGAATTGTGGGAAAACGGAAACTGTTTGATGCCAATATTCCCGTATTTACAAGCTTTAGCAGAAAAGAAAAATTTGAGTTTTAAAACTCCAATGTTGACAGCGTTAACAATAGTGGGCTAGTTATATGTTGCGGCAAAAAAGGGCGCTAGACACTCTTTATTAACCATGAATGGCTATTACATGGGGTGAATTTAAAATACCAATCACCTGCCGAGAATTAAACTGGGTTCTGGAAAATGAAAAAAATACATCTTTTAGCAACGGCTACTGTCGCGACAATGCTTATTTCTCAGCAGTTATTGCATGCTGAAACTTTGAAAAGCGCGATGGCAACGGCCTATCTCAATAATCCAAAGTTACAGGCACAGCGGGCTTCTCTCAGAGCGCTTGATGAAACTATAAATCAGGCAAAGGCCGGATGGCGTCCTTCGGTTGTTGGTTCTGGTCAGTATGGCTATAAACATTCTTCGACGATCGGAACTTTTGCGTCCAGTGGTGATAGAAACCCGCGGAGTATGACGTTAGAGGTCAGACAACCGGTTTTCAAGAGTATGCAGACGGTAAACTCAACCAGTGAAGCCCGGAATAATGTTAATGCGGCGCGCGAGCAATTAACGTCTGTTGAGCAACAAATTCTTCTGGATTCGGTTACCGCCTATATGGGGGTTCTACGGGATATAGCTGTTCTGGAACTTACCAATAATAATGTTGCTGTGTTGAAACGTCAGCTTGAAGCCAGCGAAGACAGATTCCGGGTTGGCGAGATAACCCGCACGGATGTGGCCCAGTCAAAAGCTCGCTTATCCCGGTCAATTTCAGAAAAAATCAAAGCAGAGGCAACGCTGACAGCCAGCCGCGCGGCCTACCGGAAAACAGTGGGAAATTCGCCTGCGAGTTTGGAGCAACCTGTTAGCCTGCCCCCGATGCCGGCCTCGGAAGAAGCCGCCCAGGAAATCGCGAAGCAAAATAACCCACGGCTTGTTGCGGCACTCT
>DRLX01000075.1 GCA_011322715.1 Desulfobulbaceae bacterium | reverse complement strand
TAAAGTTGGTTCAGCTTGGTTTGGACCTCAATTTCTGTTCTTACCCGTCATTATAACCAGCAGAAGAACTATTCCGTTTTCCGGGAGTTCTTTTTCTCCTTTTGAGGGTTACATATGGAGTATTTATTACTGACTACCTTGAAAAATTGCCTTTTCGCCCGATCTCTGCGTCACAGAAAAATGAAAAATGCTCACATATATCTAATATGCTGCGCTTTTTAATTTTCCTGTTCCTTGACCTCGAACGAAAATTCTAATTTTTCAGGGCACCCTTGAATAAGACGAGGTCAACTTACCCGGCCGGTGTGTTTTTTTCAAGCCTTCTTTCCTGCAAGCTTGTCCATGTATTCCTGCCATTCTACGGGCAGGGCGTTTTTCTTTTTGGTGTTACAGCTCTTGCAGCAGGGAACCAGGTTATCTTTGGTTGAACGGCCGCCCCGGGACAGGGGGATGATATGATCCATGGTCAGCTGTTTAAAACCGACTTTTTCCCCACAGTACCAGCAGACACCGCTGCTTGTTTTCTGCTGCCACCATCGGGTTTTGCGCAGGGTGCGGGCCTTGTTCCGCTGTGCCCGGATAAACGCCTCGTCCGGCCCGCCAAGGGCTAAATAATCATCACGCATTATGGGATTAGCTCTCCTTGCAGTATTTGTCGTGCCCTGCCCACAAGATACAGGGACCCGGCCACGCAGATGAGATCGTCTTTTCCGGCCAGCCCGGCTGCCCGTTGCAGGGCCTGTTCCACATTATCTTGTGTCTCGGCAATGCTTTGATATTGAGTAGGCAGGTGGGTGAGCAGTTCTTTCGGCCTTGCCGAGCGCTCGGATTCCGGGCGGGTAAAGATAATATGATCGGCAAGCGGCGCTATGGTGGCAAGGGTTTGGAAAATATCTTTATCGGCCATAGCGCCCCAGATGAGGATAAGTTGCAGGTAGTGAAATTCTTTTTCAAGCGCTTTGCGTAATGCCTTGACACCTGCCGGGTTGTGGGCCCCGTCCAGGAGGAAATGCGTCCCTGCCGGTACGTCGGTCAAGTGCGTACCCTTTCTCGGCGAGAAAAAGAAATCTTCCAGTCGTCCCGGCCATGACACGGCGGCCAGTCCGGTGCGTAGATTTTGTTCGGTAACCTTATAACCCGCATGTTTGAGTAACTCAATGACAGCCAGGGCCAGTCCGGCGTTTGTCATCTGGTATCCGCCCTTCATGGCAAGGGGCAGGTGGCGGTATTCCCGGCCGTCCCATCCCGACCAGCGCCAGGTGTCTGTTGCTTCCCGTCCCTCCACCGGCTGCGGCTGACTCTCCTTGCAGACTTTGAAATCGCGTCCCGACAGATAAAGGGGCGCGTCAAGTCTACGGCAGGATTCTTCCACCACTCCTATTGCGATGTCGTCATCAACCCCTGAAACCACCGACACACCGGGTTTGATGATGCCTGCTTTTTCCCGCCCTATATCGGCGAGGGTAGTGCCGAGGTACTGTTCATGGTCCATGGAAACATTGGTGATAACGGAAACCAGAGGGGTAATGACATTGGTGGCATCAAGCCTGCCGCCCATGCCCACCTCAAGAAGCGCAAGATCGACCTGTTGTTCGGCAAACCAGAGCATGGCCATGGTGGTCGTAAATTCAAAATAGGTGATCCGGTCACCGGCAAGGACATCTTTTATCCCGGTAGCCAGTCGGGCAAAATCTTCCTCAGACATAAAATCGCCGCCAATGCGAAAACGCTCGCGTACATTGCTTAAATGGGGCGAGGTGTACAGACCGACCTTGTAGCCGGCGTTGGTCAGGATGGAGAGCAGGGTCGAGGCAACCGAACCCTTACCGTTGGTGCCTCCTATATGTATGCAGGAAAGATGTTGATGCGGATTTTCCACCCTGCCGAGAAAGGTGGTCATGGCATCAAGGCCCAGCTTGATCTTGAAAAATTGCAGATTGTTAAGAAAGGTCCAGGCTTGTTGATAGTTCATTTGCGGGTGCTGAACGGGAATGTCAGGAAATAATTTCCAGTTTGGCGTAATCGAGATGAAGAATTTTGTTGCCATGCCGGTCAAAGGCGATTTCCACCCGCCTGGGGCCGGGAACGCTTTTTACCGTACCCGGGCCGAACAGCGGGTGCAATACCGACATGCCCGGTAAATATTCAATGCGCGCTGATATGGTTTTCTTTCGGGTTTGCACCGGCTCCGGCAGGCCGTAATCCGAACTGCCCGAATGGAAATATCCGGTGGTGGTTTTTTGTTCCCGTTGGTAATACAGACCGGGATTGATCTCCCGCAGAAAGGGCGACATGACGACATGGCGCAGTTTGCGATCAGTGGTAAAGATTTGCCGTGGGTAGGTAAGGAAGAGCTGTTTCCTGGCCCGGGTGGCCGCAACATACAGTAATCTGCGTTCCTCTTCCCATTGTTCACCGGGTGTGGCGTTCTGGTGCGGAAAGCGTCCCTCGGCAAGGCCTATGACAAAAACCACGTCCCATTCCAGACCTTTGGCCGAGTGGATGGTGGACAGGATGATTTTTCCCTCTTCGTTAGGTGATTCCGGCTCATTGCCACCGGTCTCCGGCGGATCAAGGGCCGTGTCGTCGACAAAGGACTGGAGGTCACCATAACCGCCGATCAGTGCCCGAATTTGATCAAGCTCCTTACGTCGTTTCGGGTAATCATCGGCATAAATTTTTTCAAAAATCGGGTTGTAATAGTCAAGGATCAAATCAAATTGGGCGCCGGGTGTCAGGCCGGCGGCCTGCAGGCGGGTGAGCAGTTCAAGCAGGCGGGTAAAACCCTGTTTCCAGCCGGGCGCAGGTTTATAGGCGGCAAGGGCCTCGAGCGGATCGTCGCTCTCACTCACCTTGGCAAGAATCTTCTGGGCGGTTTTGGGGCCGACCTTATCGAGCTGGAGGAAAATGCGGTTCCAGGACATGTTGTCCCAGGGATTGACCAGAATACGGAGAAAGGAAAGCGCGTCCTTGATGTGGGCGGATTCGGTCAGTTTGAGGCCGCCCCGTTTTTCAAATTCCAGGCCGCGGCTGCCCATCTCCATTTCCAGCTTGTAGGAGTGAAAGCCGGAGCGGAAGAGGACGGCAATTTCATTTTTCGGGGTATCCTGTTTCAGGAATTTTGTAATAGTATCTACCACGAACCGGGCCTCGGCCGCCTCGTTGGCCCCGCTGAACACCTCGGGTGGCTCACCGCCTTCCTGTTTGGTAAACAGCGATTTGGTGAATTTTTCCTCCGCCTGTTCAATGATGGAGTTGGTCAGGCTGAGGATGGGCTGGGTGGAACGATAGTTCTGTTCGAGCTTGATGATACTGGTGCCGGGGAACTGCTTGGGAAAACGCATGATATTATAGAAATCCGCACCCCGGAAGCTGTATATCGACTGGGCGTCATCTCCGACCACCATGACGTTGTCATGGTTTCGGGCCAGAAGGCGGACGATTTCCGCCTGGATCAGGTTGGTGTCCTGATATTCATCAACCAGAATGTACTGAAAGCGGTCGGAGATCAGGGCGCCTGCCTCTTCGGATTCGGCCAGCAGACGTTGCCAGTTGACCAGCAGGTCATCATAGTCCATGAGGCCGTGATCCAGTTTGAACTGGTTGTAATGATCACGGATTGCATGGAAATCATCGATAAACTCGGACAGATGGACCTGATTTTCAAAGACCAGTTCTTCCAGGGGTCGGGATTTGTTGACGGCGCCGGAAATCAGGTTCATGATGATCCGTTTGGAGGGGAATCGTTTGCCCGCCCCTGTGAGGCCTAATGAGGATTTGATCAGGTTGATGATCCCCTCGGCATCACCACGGTCAATAATGGTAAAGCCCGGTGGAAAGCCAAGGTATTGGCCGTACTGGCGTAAAAGCATGTTGGCGGTGGCGTGAAAGGTACCACCGATGACCCGTCTGCAGCTTTGGCTGGTCAACTGGGTGGCCCGGTAGAGCATTTCCTGGGCCGCTCTTCGGGTAAAAGTGAGCAGCATGATGGATTCGGGCGCCACTCCCTGTTCAAGAAGATAGGCCATCCGGTAGACCAGAGTTCTGGTTTTACCGCTGCCTGCCCCGGCAATGACCAGGATCGGTCCGGTGCCGTGGGTGGCGGCGGCATACTGGGCCTCGTTAAGGGCCTTACGGGATACCGGAGAATGTTCAGGAGGCGCAGTATCTGGAAGCATGGTATCTGGGGCGGAGTTTTGTTGCATCAGGTCGTTCTACCACAGAGTCTTCTCCGGTGCAACGGCTGTTGACAGAGCGTGAAGTCATCAGGTAAAGTGTCTTGCTCGGTAGTTGAAAGACCATTATCGACAAAAACGAAACACGAACTTTGTCATTTGCCTGTATATAGGCCACAGGT
>DRLX01000074.1 GCA_011322715.1 Desulfobulbaceae bacterium | reverse complement strand
TTTCGCAAAAAACCTGTTTCTCCGGATTTCGGTTTTTCAATTTTTCCAATTATATTTCTGGTACCAAGATTACCTGTCGGGATTTTCTTCTTTTTCTTTTTTTCTTTCGCCATACCAAATTTCCAAGAGTCTTAGATATGAATGATCTGCAAAAACTTCTTTGCCTGCGCGGGCTGACGGTCCGCGAGGTAGCCGAGCGAATCGGGTACGGCTACCACATCACCCAGAAGGTTATCAAGGGCACCAGGCTGACGCTCAGAAGCGGCGGCACCTATATATATAGTAACCGCGCAATCGAGACGGCGGTTGCCGAGCTGCTCGGCCTGTCCCACGACGAGTGCTGGGGGGATAAATCATCCATCCGGCTGCGGCGGTTGATCCGGCAGGAGATAAAAAAGCAGGGCCGGAAACGTGAACAGGAGCTGCAACAGCAGTTCCTCCATAACGGCAGAATACCGGAAAAAGAGGCTGCGGGCAATGTCTAAACGCAAAAAGAGAGTAGACAGGCGGCAGGTCAGCCTGTTCGATCTGCTCAAGCGTTGCGCGGCAGGTGAAACGGACAAGGCCCGGGAGGGTGAGCTGAACATCGCCGACCGGCTGAGGGGCGCCCTTGTCAATGCTATCAAGCAATGCCCCCTTTCCAGGCACCAGATTGCCGGGGAAATGAGCCATCTTCTGGGGCATGAGGTTTCCAAAACAACTATTGACAGCTGGACGGCGGAGTCCAAGGAGCGGAACCGGATCCCGGCCGAGTATCTACCCGCGTTCTGCCGGGTGACCGGTGACCGGGAACCGATCAGGCTGCTGGCCGAGTGCGGAGACATGTTTGCGATGCCGGGCCCGGAGGCGCTGCGGGCCGAAATTCAGAAATTTGATGAGCAGGAACGCAAGGCCAGGGCGGAGAAGCGCAAGCGGATGCGATTTTTAGAGGATATGAGCGGCAAATGAGTGAGGTACGGACGCCTGATGCTATCTGGCGGTTCAGAATTGCCGGAGAAGACGGCAAAAAAACACTTAAAATCGAACTTTTCAGGGCCGGGCAGTGGCGAAGGTCCTGGCGGCCGTACAAGCGGAACATGTACCCGCGGCCCCCGATCCGCAAGCCGGAATACTGGCACACGCGCTACCGGCTGCGGATAGACGGGCGCTGGTTTGGCAAGGAAGGTTTCAAATATAGATTTCTGACCATTGAGCAGGCTACACGGCTTGTTTCCAGATTAACGATAAACCAGTTTTAAAGGGAGTTTAACCATGACCAGGGCGGAGACGGCGGCAAAGCTGCGACAGCGGCAAAAAGAGATCATGGCAAAGCAGGACGCGGAGCGAAAATCAGAACATCGAGCCCAGGTACAAAAAAAATGAATGATCTTATTCCTGTCGACACCCCGCTGTCGGTGCGTGAGCAAAAGGAACTGGCCGGTCTTGAACAGATCATCAAGAAAAACTTTCTCGGATTTGTGGCGGTGGGCAAGGCCCTGGCCGAGATCCGTGACAAGCGGCTGTACCGGACCGAGCACGGGCGGACGTTTGATACCTACTGCCGTGAACTGTGGGAGATGAGCCGAGATTATGCAGACAGGCTGGTCGGGGCTGCCCAGGTTATGGACAATTTGACGACAATTGTCAGCAAAACCGACGATAACCTGCCGAAATTACTCCCCACCAACGAGGCCCAGGCCCGGGAGCTGGCCCGGCTGGAGCCGGAAGATCAGCAACAGGTGTGGCTGCAGGTGCTTGAAGAGACAAAGGAGGGTGCGCCGGTCACGGCCAGGCGGATCAAGAACCGGGTCAAGTCGTTCAAGGGCGAAGTGTTTGACAAGGCCAGGGCGAAGATTGAAAAAAACATTAACGATCTGCCGGACAGGAAAAACGGCATCAAGCGGAGCGAGGCCATACAAAAGGTGTGGGGCTCGTTCTGGGACCAGGTCAACGAGGAGCGGGCCTCCAACTGGCGATATACATCCAGGCAGGCACTTTTCGACGATATCGAGAGTCTGCTGGAGCTGGTCGGCATGATTGACGGTCCTGAGCGGCGTGAGCGTGGCTGCGCCATGGAGCTTTCCGATCGGGAAAAGCTGGCAAAGGCCGGCTTCCGGATCTTCCGGCTACGGCCCAAAAAGCTGGTGATAGAAGAGTGGCAGGAGCGGGACAGCTGGGTGACGGTTACGGGTTCCGAGACGATGCAACAGCTTGCGGCCAGATATAAAGAGCTGATGCTCGATCCCATGCACGTTAAGGGGTAGCCATGAAAACGGTGAATGCAGCGACGATCGGCAGGACCCTTGGTGTGCACGTGAGAACAGTCCAGATCAGGGCATCCAGGGAGAAGTGGCCCTTCACCACTGGTACGACCAGGGGAGGTGCGGAAAAACGATTCAAGGTCAAGGCCCTGCCGGAGCCGGTGCGGATCGCGCTGGCGAGGCAGAGGGCAACGGCAGGCATCGACATGGATGATGATTTTAACGCCGGGTTAAAGGCCGGAAAACAGCTTGCCAAACAAAAGGCAAGGGAGCAGGAAGAGGACAGAATCACCAGGGAGCGGAACCTGGCGACCTTCAACCGGCTGACGCCGGAAAAACAGGCCATTGCCTACGGACGGCAAGACGTGCTGCGGGCCCGGGACGGCTTTCTGGCGACTCTGCCAAAAAACCGTACCAAGAAGAAGGGCACGGCCATGTTCTGCCAGCTGTATAACAGCGGCGAAATACGGATGCCGGAGCGGATACGGAGAATCGTGCCACAGGTCTCGGTCTCCACCCTGCTCCGGTGGCAACGGCTGCTTGAATCACAAGGCCCTGCCGGGCTGGCACCGGGCTACTGCAACCCGAAAAAAGGCAAGACATCGCTTACCAAAAAGCAGCAGGACTTTATTGTCGGCATGATCAAGAAACAACCGCACTGCTCGGTGGCCAATATGGAAATGGCCATGGAGGCCCGTTTTGCAAAGATACCGCACAACTCCACCATCCGGAGATTCATGGGCCGCTGGAAACGGGAAAATGCAGGGCTCCTGCTCTACTGTACCAACCCGGACGTGTGGCGGAACAAGCAGCAGTTTGCCGTCGGCGACGCATCCGAGCAGGTGGAGCGGCTCAACCAGGTGTGGGAATTCGATTCCACGCCGGCAGATGTCATGCTGGCGGACGGCAGGCACAGCCTGATCGGAGTGATCGACGTGTATACCAGGCGTCTGAAGCTGCTGGTTTCCAAGACATCACGATCAACGGCGGTTGCGGCGCTGATCAGGCGGGCACTGCTGGACTGGGGCGTTCCGGAAATTGCCAAGACGGACAACGGCGCAGATTATGTATCCCATCATATCGTCCAGGTCTTTGAAGGACTCGGGGTTGAGCAGAAACTGTGCCCGCCGTTTACCCCGGAAAACAAGCCGCATATCGAGCGGGCCTTCAAAACTTTCGCTCACTCATTCATGGAGATGATGCCGGGCTATATCGGTCATAACGTGGCCCAGCGCAAGGATATCGAGGCCAGAAAAAGCTTTGCCCAGCGGTTGATGAAGCGAGGCGGAGACGAAGTGGTTGAAATCAACATGACCGCCGAGGAGCTGCAGAGCTATTGCGATCGCTGGTGCGAGGCCATTTACCACCGGAATCAACACCGAAAACTGGACGGAAAAACCCCGGCCGATGTGGCGCGGATCTGGAGCGGCACGGAAAAACGGATCAAAGACGAGCGGGCGCTGGATATTCTACTGGCAGAGGCACCGAAGGGGGACGGCAGCCGGGTTGTCGGCAAGAGCGGCGTTGCCGTGGACAGGGTGAATTACATCGCTGAAGCCTTACCGGATCCAGGCACCATGGTGCGGGTCAAACTCGACCCGGCCGACCTGGGGACCATATTTTTATTTGATGAAGAGGGTGCTTTTCTCTGTGTTGCCCAAGATCCAATGAGGACCGGGCTTGACCGGTCGGAAACCGCCGCCAAACTCAAGAACCGGCAGAAAGAGATTATCAGGAAGGGTGCAAAGGCTCTTAAAAAACTGGCACGCGAGCAGGCCCTGGATGATATCCACGAGGAGGTGCTTGCCTTTCGTGAGGCAAAGATCGCCAACATTATCGATCTGCCGAAACGATCGGAAGAATATTCGACAACTGCACTGGAGGAGGCGGGAAAGGCGGTTGCCGCCCTGGACCAGGAACGGCGAGAGCGCAACGAGATCGATGAAATCATGATTGACAGCCTGGTGGTGGATAAACCACAGCCGAAAACCGAGTCGAAACCAGCCGGAAAAAACAAGGTGGTGCCGATCTTTTCCTCTGAAATGGAATGGCATGACTGGCTGCGCAACCAGGAGAACAACAACGGGTTGTCCAGGGCAAACCATGAGCGGTTAACGGAGTTTTACCAGACCAGGTCGGGCAGGATGTGCCTGGAGTTGTACGGTGATCTGCGGGTGAAGTTCGGCCTGCGTGAAGATGTAAAAGAAAATTAAAAAAGGTCCGGTGCTGCAACACCGGACCGGAGCAGGAGTAATGTAGCCATACACAACCCTTACAGGAGGAAGAGTAGCCAATGCGAAAAACTTTTGCAACCACCAAAAACGTGACCAGGTTCCTCGCCGGCATGGCGGCTATCGAGGAACCGATCAAGGGCCGGGTCGGCATGGGGCTGGTGTTCGGAGAGCCGGGCACGGGCAAAACCGAAATGTGCCAGAGGTACGCGGCCGATAACGGATACCCCTATATCCGAGCCACGGATATCATGAGCCGCCGAAGCCTGCTTTCCGTCATCGTCGGAGAACTGGGCGAGGCCCCCACCTTCCGATCGGACGATCTGTTCAATCAGGCGGTTGATATCCTGATCGACCGGCCACAGACCATTATTGTTGATGAGATCGACTATCTCTGCCGTGGGGGCATGGTCGAGGTGCTGCGGGACATCAACGATATCACCAACAGCCCTGTCGTTCTGGTGGGCATGCACATGGTGGACAAGAAGCTAAAAAGGTTCCGACATCTCTGGGACCGGTTTTCCGCCGTGGTCCGCTTCCACACTTTTGACCTGGAAGACATCAGCGGGCTTGCCGAGCAGATATGCGAGGTTGCCATCAGCCCGGAAGGAATCAGGTTTATCCACGAGCGCGGCTTCGGCAAGTTCAGGCGGACCATGGTCTGGTTTTCCCGGGCGGAGCGGCTGGCAAAAAGCAACGGGCTCGACCTGGTTGAGCTTGAACATCTGCATGCCTGCAGGAACGGAGGTGCGCGATGACGGTCATTGACCCGGTCATCGAATACCTGATGACCATATACAGCATGCAGGGCAGCCGAAGGGTGGTGTCGCTTGCCAAGATTATGGCCGGGGCGGATCGGCCCCGCAAGCCGGTGCTGCGGGTGCTGGACAAGCTGACCCGTGATGGATACCTGAAGCAGGTATCCGAGGCGACCATACCAAACCGCCGCCGTGAGTACGGCCCTGCCAGGCGAAATCCGGAATGGCGGGTTATCAAGGATCTGAGCGACCGGCCGAAGAGTACACCGAGAAAAAACACCATCCGTGACAAGATCTGGCGGATCATCCGGGCCAGGCGACATTTTACAAAAACCGACCTGGTTATCACCTCCGGGGCAAAAAACTCGACCGTGGATGAGTATGTCCGGATGCTGGAGCAACACGGCCATATCCGGCGCACGGGAAAAGACGGCCGCCTGGTGACCTACATGCTGGTCAGCCGGTCGGTTGAACGTCCACAGGGCATGGAAAGGGGGAGTCATGAGTGATTTCTGGCTGGAAATTTTGAGACGGCAGGCGGAAGCAAACGGCAGATCAACGGTGGCCCGCGAGCTCGGGGTATCGGCATCGACCATATCACTGGTGCTGGCCGATAAATATCCGGCGGCAACCGACAGTATCGAGGCCAGGGTTATGGCCATCTACGGCCGGGACGGATTGATACACTGCCCAGAACTTGGTGAGGTCACCCCGGCGACCTGCGTGGCCTGCTGGGAACGGGCCCATAAAATCGGGGTCCGGTGCGGGAACCCTGCGACCATCAGGCTGCACAAGGCCTGTATGAAATGTGATTTACGCAAATAAGGAGAAGAACATGAGCGATATTATAACCATCCTGACCAATATAGGCGATCTGCAGGCAACACTGTCCGGTAATGCGATAGCGGATGAAAATATCATGGAGCGGTTGAACGAGATGCGAAAAACCGCCCTGGCTATCCTCAACCAGGGGAACGAGACCGTACATGCGGCCGAGAGCTACCGGAAAGAGGCGCTGGACAAGGCGGATGCACTGGGGGTTATGCTCGGGCTTGAAGATATGGCCACTATTCCCGATTCCGCCCTTTTTCGAATGGCGGCTGCAGCCGATGGTTTTACCTCATCGGTCAAGACGTATATGAAGATGCGCAATCTGCTGGCGGCTGAGCAGTCCTTTTGCGAGCGGATGGTGAATAGAAGAAATAACGAGGTGTCATGATGGCTGATAAGAATACAAAAGGACTGTGGATCGATGCCTCCGGCAATGCGATCCCGGCCAAGTATATTGATCCGGTGGACAAAAAACGGGATCAGTTGGTGGAGAAAGAGATCAGGCAGGCGCTCCTGATGCAGGAGCGGCTGGGCAAGTTCAAGGCAGCGATTCTTGCCGACATCGCAAAATATCTGCAATGGCTGGCCGAGCGCAACGGTGAAGAAGCGCTCTCTCCGGGCGGAAACTATCAGTTGACCAATTTCTCAGGAAACAGGCGGGTACAGATCAAGGTCAACAAGGTCATTGAGTTTGATGAGCGGCTGCAGTTGGCCAAACAGAAGATCGATGATTGTCTGGAGCGCTGGTCCCAGGGGGCAAACGACAACCTCAAGGCGGTGGTGTTCGATGCCTTCAAGGTCGATCGCAAGGGCAATGTCGACACCAAGCGGATTCTGGGTCTGCGCAAGCTGCAGATAAAAGACAGGGCCTGGCTGGCGGCCATGGATCTGATCACCGAGGCAATTACTATCACCGGGACCAGGTCATACCTTATGTTTCAGGTCAGGCCGAACAAGGAAGCGGAGTGGGAGGCGTTGCGGCTTGATCTGGCGGGGGTGTAACGTGCCTGCTGAAGTTTGCTGGCTCTGCGGCCATGACTACAACTGTCCGCATTGTCCAGGGTGGAAACGTGATCGTGATCAAGCGTTTAAAAATAAGGAGAAAAGGATGGATAAAACGATAATTAAACGCTTCTTAGAAGCTCGTTTTGAGGAATTCCAGGCGTTTATCGAGAATGAATTTGAGATTGAATCAACCGAGGCCGAGCGGATCATCGACAGCCTGGAAATTGAGGAGAAGACTCATGTTGACATGGAGTGAGTTATTTGCCGGATATGTTTTTATGTTCAGCGCCTTATATTTCGTCATTGCCTACGGTTTTTAAGATATGAAACTCACATGCCCGTCATGCGGGGCCATAGCGTCTCTGGACGCCTGGGACAACGATGCCCGGTGGCGGGAGCTGCTGCAGGTTTCCTCCTCCTTGCCTGCACCGCTCCCGCCGGCCGTGCTGGGCTATTTTTCCCTGTTTCGCCCGGCAAAATCGGCGCTGACGGTGAAAAAGGCCCTGCGGCTGGCCGGAGAAATCAAAAAAATGGTAGCCGCCGGTCACGTTCAGGTACAGGGAAAAGTGGCCCGGCCCGCTACCCCGGCACATTGGGCGACCGGGATGGAGCAGATGGTGGAACGGAGGGAATCACTGTCGCTGCCGCTGAAAAATCATAACTACCTGCGCCAGGTGGTCTGGCAGATCGCCGATGATGCCGATCGGGCCAGGGAAACAGCGGTCAGGAACAATGAGCTGACCGGCAACAGGCAGGTCCGTGATCCGCGGCCCGAGGGCGGCATGTCGGAGTTGATGAAAAAGTATCTCAAGCAGCAAAAAGCCGAGGAGAATAAAAAAAATGCCGAGCAAAGCTGATCTGGCCAAGATCCATATAGCCAAGAAGGAACTGGGGCTGACCGATGAAGAATACCGAGGTATTTTGAGTGCCAGGTTCGGGAAGACCACGGCGGCAAAGCTGACCCCGGGGCAGTCTTTCCAGCTTATCAACTATTTCAAGGCCCAGGGCTGGAAACCGAAATACCAGCAGAAGCTGCCCGGGGTATATTCCAGGCCGAACGATGCCCAGGAGGGCAAAATCATTGCCCTGTGGATTGAGCTGCATAAGGCCGGTGTTATCCGGGACCGATCGGATCGTGCCCTGCAGAGTTTTGTCCGGCGGATGACAAAAAAGAAAAAAGACCACCTGCGCTGGTGTACGACCTTTGAAAAACATACTATCATCGAGGCCCTGAAGGATTGGGGAGAGCGTGAGGGCGTGAACGTTGATTAACGGAAGAAAAATAATTGAGATCCCGGCTGAGTATCGGCCGAAGGTTGAAGAGCTGCCCGGTGAACTGGCGCGGATCGCGGCCGAGATCGAGCAGCAGATGCCGGGGAAAGGGGTAGAGATAACCCTGGTTCTGGCCCAGGTTTTTCGGGGTCAGCCGGTGTATTTTAGGAGCATCGATTATCTGATACGAAGGATACGGGATAATGCAATCCGTGCTGAATTTGATGCCGGCGGCGTCACTATGATGCAACTGGCCTCGAAATTTGAATTGAGTTTGCGCCGGATAAAACAAATCCTGGCCGAGAACAGTGAGGCCAAAACCGATGACCGACAAATGAGGTTACCAATATGCGAAAATTGAAACCGATGGGCTGGTTTTGGATACTGTACCTGATCGCATATTTTACGGTGGCCTGGTTGTTGCTGGCGCCGTCTCAGGCCGATGCCAGGGCAAAGCACAAACATTATGAAAAGTGGTACCAGCGGCAATGGTGCGAGCAGCAGGGAGGGAAAACAGAATATGTCCTGCCGGACCGGACCCGCTGCGACTGTTTGACCGCGACCCATGCAATTGAATTCGATTTCGGGCCGAAATGGGCCGAGGCCATCGGCCAATCCCTCTATTACAGTCTGCAGACCGGCAAGCGGGCCGGGATTGTGCTGATACTGGAACAGCCCGGCGATATGCGTTACTGGATCCGGCTGAACAGCGTGATCATGGAAGACCAGCTTGATATTGACACCTGGAGGATTGGGCCAGGACTATGAGATATCTTAGTTGATACCCTCAGTTGCTCTCAAAGCTTTTGCAGCGGCGGCAGTAACACGCCTTGATACTCTGGCGTTGAAAGAGGTTATTCCATGGCCATGTTATTTATGATATACCCTTGACCATGGAAATAGAATCTTTGTGGAAGAAAATAGCTTGCTGGATAAGGGGCCACAGCTGGCGTTACCGGTTTGTAAACCTGGAAGGCCATATAGTGTGGCGATGTGCGCGGTGCGGCAAGATAGTCATCGGGAAGATTGTTGACGGAAATAGCCGCAAATAATTTATTTTGAGGGAGGAGGCTTATGTTTGGTCTTGGAGGTCAAGAAGTAGGGATTATTGGCGTTTTATTTTTTCTGCTCATATTTTCGATATTGCCTTTTATCATCAACGCAAAACTTGCCAGAAGCAGGGGGAAGAGCGTGCCCTTGATGCTTTTGCTCACTCTGGTTTTTTCCTGGATAGTCACTTTAATCCTTGCTGTTATGCCTAGAGCGGATGCAGAGGAATATAGAACCTCTTGAGACGGTCCTGTTCAGCGAGAGCCGCAATGACCTCGGGTTCAATGACCGGGACACCTACGGGCTCAGCCTGATCCTGGGCCAAATCCAGGAAAATATTGACCGGGCCGCAGAACTGTTTTAACCTGATTTCTACCAACCTTTAACCACATATAAAAAAAGCCCTCTTCCGGAAATCCGGTTGAGGGCTTTTTTTGTGCCTTTTCTGGGCAACGCTGCCCCTAACATCCCCCTGCAATATCCTCTATATCAATACCTGACGAACGGCATTATCGCCGAGAGTCCTTTCTCCTTTCTTACCTGCCGGGGGTTGTCCCCGGCAGGGTTTTATAACGAAAACACGCCGGGGGCCGGATGACCAACGATTATGACCATCATTTCCGACTGTACGCGTCAATCTATTTTGACGGAGAGGTGGACTGGCCATGGTTCAAGGCCCAGGGTGTGGTTGAGAGTGGTCTGAATCCGACAGCGGTCAGTCAGGCCGGGGCCATGGGCATTATGCAGCTGCTGCCGGAGACGGCAGAAGAGGCGGCGGCCGAACTCTGGGTCGAGAACAAACCCTTTGACCCGAGGCGCAACATCCTGCTCGGGATCCACTACATGCACAAGCAGTGGTCGATCTGGAAAAACGAAAAAGGGATCGAGCGGCTGCGGTTTGCCCTTGGGGCCTACAATGCCGGGGCCGGCCACATCATCAAGGCCCAGCGGCTGGCCCGGACAAAGGATCAGTGGGCGTCGATAGCAGCTGTTTTGCCGGAGGTTACCGGCCGCCATGCCCGGGAGACGATCGCCTATGTCAAAAAAGTTGAAGAGACCAGGGCCGCGATACTCGCGGACTGACCGGGTCCGTTGGCTCAGGGACCTTTACCAGGTCTGGTGCTGGAAACGGTCGATGGAACAAAAAATTAACAGCAGGAGCACGTATGAACACGAGAAGTATGAACACGAGAAGTATGAACACGAGAAGTATGAACACGAGAAGTATGAACACGAGAATGAAGGGTTGGAAAACCTGGGCAGGTGTATTGGGGCTGGTTATCACCCAGCTGGTTAAAATCTATTTCCCTCATGTTGACATGGATGCGGCCGGCGCAACGGCCGGGACGCTGGTCAATGCGGTGCAGGCGGTATCTGCAGGGCTGACGGTTGTCGGGGTGGCCCATAAGATCGAGAAAGCAAAAGTATAACAAACAGGGCGCAAAATGGGGCCGGAAATTACAACGGCCATGGCCCTGGTGGCCATGGTCGAGAAAATGGGTGGATGGGGCGTGGGCAGTTTTCTTCTGGTATTTTTCATGGTTCCCCCGGTACTGGCCTATCTCGGGATACGGTTGATCGTCAAGGCGCTCAACGCCCTGCGGGAGCAGATCGCCTCATCAGAGGCCAATACCAAGGTTGTGCTGGCTGAGTTCAGTCAGCGTTACGACAACAATGTCGAGCTGGTTACCAACTATGAACGTACGGCGGAGGCCTTGCTGGAGACTATCCGCCGGAGCACAATGGTCTCGACCAAGCTCGTTGACCGCATCGATACGATGAGAGAGGGAAAATGAACAGTAACCGTGCCATGATGCGGGCCAAACTTGCCGACCTGGTCGAAAAACGGAAGATCACCAGGCGCAAGGCCAGGACCGCCTGCCTGAACATCATGCCCATGATCAACCCGGCCCTGGAAGACGTCGAGAAGATGGATATCGTTGCCGCGGCCGACCTGATGGATGAAATCGTCATGCACCAGGCGGAGCTGCTCAGCCTGGGCTCGCAGATCGCCGACCTGGAAGAGGCCCTGTACTCCTGATGGCAAAGAAAGGCGACAAGGCTTTTTTGGAACCACAGGCCCGGCGGTTGTATGCAGACGGATCCAGCCTGACCTCGATCGGCTCGATCCTTGACGTTTCCGTGACCACCCTGGTGCGCTGGAAGTCGGAGACCAAACAGCCCCACTGTGATGTTGACGAATGGGACCGGGCCAGAAGTCAGAAACGGGGCAACATCCAACGGCTGCGAGATCTTTTTGAAGATCAATTGCTGTTTCTGGAAGGGATTTCGGCCCGGGAACGATCTGCATCGATGATGGACACCCTGTCCAAGATGGGCGCCCTGCTGGAGCGCTGGGACAAGATGGAGAAGGCGCAGCGGGTTGCTGATGACGTGGTCAAGGAGGTTCGGAAAGCCGGGCTGACCTCGGAAACCGTTGATGATATCAGGCGGCAGATACTGGGAATCGGAGAATGACGATGTTGAAAGGGATATTGGTGGTTGTGCTTGTTTGTGGTCTTTCCGGATGCGGAATTATGAGCAAAAACGATGATTATGAGAAGTATGCCCAGGCCCTGGCCGATGACAGCCGGGCCGATGCCGACAGTATCAGCGCCCAGTCGAAATCGATTTATCTGACCTACATGTCGGCCAAGAAGGGCGATCCGCTGGCTGACTCTCTGCTGGCGGTCATTGCAATGGACCGGATCCGTGCCCTGCAGCCGACGCCGCTCAACATCATTAAACCGACCGGCGGCTATGACGTGCTCAACCGCCATGCCGGGACGTTGATCTCGACCACGGTGGCCGGGGTGCTCGGGTATTTTTCCTACGACGCGATCAAGCAGCTGGCATGGGGTGGAGGCGGATCCTATAATTTCAACAATTCCGCTCCGGTCGATATCAGCGATTCTATGAATTTTATCGAGCAGCACCAGACCTACAGTGACGGGGCGAGCGCAAACATCAGCCCGTACGTTGCCCGTCCGGAGGTCGTTACCCAGCCGGCACCGGTGATCGTTAAATGACAACCCCATACGTTTTCCTCTCCTACCAGCGGGCCTGGACCGGTGACGAAGCACCGGTGAAAATTATCGAAAAGTCCAGGCGGATCGGGCTGTCCTGGTGCGAGTCGGCAGATGATGTCTTGTTTGCGGCCCAGGAGTCGGGCGGCGATGACGTCTGGTATATCGGCTACAACAAGGACATGGCTGAGGAATTCATCGGCGACTGTGCCGACTGGGTCGAAAAGTTCGATAAGGCAGCCGGCGCGATTGAGGAAGAGATCATCAAGGACGGTGACAAAGACATCCTGACCTTTCGGATCCGATTTGCCTCCGGTAACAAAATCGTGGCTTTGAGCTCAAGGCCCTCGAACCTGCGCGGTAAGCAGGGCCGGGTCGTGATCGATGAGGCGGCTTTTCATGATGATTTAAAAGAGCTTTTAAAGGCTGCCATGGCCCTGCTTATCTGGGGCGGACAGGTCCGGGTTATCTCGACCCATGACGGGGATGAAAACCCGTTTAACGAGCTGATCAAAGACGTGCGGGCCGGGCGCAAGCCCTACTCCATCCACCGGGTGACGTTTGATGATGCCCTGGCAGCCGGGCTCTATAAACGGATATGTCTGGTTCAGAATAAAAAATGGTCGCAGGAGGCCGAGGATACCTGGCGACAGGGGATGATCGACTTTTACGGCGATACTGCAGACGAAGAGCTTTTTTGTGTGCCCTCCCAGGGGTCCGGGACATTCCTGAGCCGGGTGCTGATCGAGAACTGCATGAGCGACGAGATCCCGGTGATCCGCTACGGCCAGAAGGATGCGTTCAAGTATCAGCCGGAGGCAATTCGTATTTCTGAGGTCGAGGCCTGGTGTGAAGACTTTTTATCCGATCTGCTGGCGGAACTGGATTCCAAGCGGTTGTCCTATCTGGGCGAGGATTTTGGCCGTACCGGTGATCTGAGTGTGATTATCCCGCTGCAGGAGCAGCAGGACACAACCTACAGGGCGCCGTTTGTGCTGGAGTTGCGCAACATGCCCTTTCAGCAGCAGAAGCAGATTCTATTTTATATTATCGATCGGCTGCCGAGGTTTCAGCACGGCTCATTCGACGCCCGGGGCAACGGGCAGTATCTGGCCGAGGTCGCGGCCCAGAGATACGGCCAGAGCAGGATCAGCGAGGTCATGCTGTCCGAGTCCTGGTACCGGGAGAACATGCCCAAGTACAAGGCGGCCTTTGAGGATAAGAGCATTCTCCTGCCCAAAGATGCCGACATCATCGAGGACCACAGAGCTTTCAAGGTCATTCGGGGCGTTGCCAAGCTGCCGGATAAAAAAACAAAGACAGGCACGGACCAGCGACATGGTGATGCCGGTGTTGCCGGGGCCATGGCCTGGCATGCCCGGGGCATGGAAGGTGGCGGTAAGACGGAATATGAGAGCGTTTCCAAACGACGGGTTGCCAGGGGGGCAATGTAATGGCGGTAACACTCTATGACCAGTTCGGACGGCCGATCAGACAGGCTGGAGAACGAAAGGCCCCGGAACGCAGGCCGCTGGCAGTTGCCCCGGTGCTGGATTCATTCCGGGAATACGTCACCGACGGGTTGACCCCGGAACGGCTGGCTGCTGTTTTTAAAGAGGCCGACCAGGGCGATATGCGCCGACAGGCCCAGCTGTTTGAGCAGTTAGAGGAAAAGGACGGACACCTACTCTGTGAACGCGACAAGCGAAAAAACGTAATTCTTGACCTGGACTTCCAGGTGCAGCCGGCATCCGATGACGCCCGTGATCTGAAGGTTGCAGACTTCGTCGGTGAATATTTAGACGGACAGGCCAAGTGGGATGACTGCCTGACCGGCCTGCAGGATGCGGTCGGCAAGGGCTATGCCGCTCTGGAGATCCACTGGGATGTATCATCCGGCCAGGCCCTGCCGGAGAAGTTTGAATTCATAGAGCAGAAACGGTTCCAGTATACCGACACTTCCGGACTCCTGCGTCGTTATCCGCTGCTGTTGACGGACGATGAGCCCATGGGGGTTGACATTCCGCCCTGGAAATTGATCCTGCATCAGTATGGCGGCATCTCAGGGCATCCGACCAGGTGCGGTATCTATCGGGTTGCAGCCTGGATGATTCTTTTCAAGCATTACGCGATCAAAGACTGGGTCATCTTCTGCGAGACCTACGGTATGCCGTTGCGGCTGGGTAGATATGACCAGGGCGCTTCAGGTGATGATAAGCAGGCATTGATAGCCGCAATATCATCGCTTGGTTCCGACGCGGCCGGGATTATCTCCAAATCAACGGAGATCGAGTTCGTTGAAGCCGCCAAAGGCACGGCGGCATCCGACCTGTGGAAACTGCTGGCCCAATTCGCCAACGGCGAGATCAGTAAGGCAATGCTCGGACAAACCCTGTCTGCAGAGGTAGGGGACAAGGGCAGTTATGCCGCTGCTAAGACCCACAACGAGGTTCGGCTGGATCTGTTGCGGGCCGATGGCCGGGCGCTGGCATCAACCGTTCGTGATCAGTTGATCAGGCCCCTGGTCGGCTTCAATTTCGGATGGGAAACGCCGACACCTGCCTTTGATGCCGTTTTTGAGGAACAGGAAGACCTGGGCGCCAAGGCCGAGTGGGTTGAAAAAATAACCGATAAAATGGCAGTACCGGTTTCCTGGATGCGCAGGGAGTTCAATATTCCGGAGCCGGAGAAGGGCGAGGAAATGATAGGCGGGCCATCGGCACAGCCGGTAGAGGCAAAGATGGTGCTGGCAAAGGAATATCCATCGGCTGATTTTACGGCCGAGCAGCAGGTAGTCGAGGATCTGGCCGATGCCGCCGTTGAAAATCTTGATTTAAGTACGCTTGAAAAGTCATTAATGGCGGCTGTCCAGGCTGCGGAATCATACGACCAGGCGATGGAAAACCTGCTGAAGCTGTATCCTGATATGGATTTGAACGATCTGCGGACGCTGGCTGAACAGTCGATACTGGCGGCGGAGCTTTACGGCATGAAGGTGGTCCAGGATGACCATTAAACTGCAACCGCTGCCCATGGGCGAGGCTCAACAGTTCTGGCGCGACAAGGTTAAAATGGGGCCCGGCGAGTTTTCCAGGCTTTCGGCCGAGGCCAGGACACGAGCCTTTGCGGTTTCAGGCATTGCCAAGGGTGATGAGCTGGATACGGTCTTTGCCGCCCTTCAGCAGGCAATCGACAAGGGAATTTCCTTTGACGAGTTCAAAAAACAGAGCGGTGATATCTTCGAGCGCCGGGGATGGGTGGGAAAACGGGCCTGGCGGGTCGACAATATCTTCAGGACCAACATCCAGACCGCCTACAACGTCGGCCATTATAAGCAGCTGATGGATGACCGGGATGTTTTTCCGTACTGGCAATATTCGGCGATTAATGATTCCCGCACCAGACCGACCCATCTGGCCATGGACGGGCGGGTCTGGCCGGCTGATGATCCGACCTGGGCGACCTGGTTTCCACCCAACGGGTTCCGCTGCCGCTGTTCGGTTGTCGGCCTGACAAGGGGACAGGTAAAGGCCCGAGGGCTCAAAGTTGAGCAGAAAGACCCGACCAACCGGCTGATTGAGCCAATCGACCAGGCCTCCGGCAACAGGATGCCTGCCAGGCCGCTGATCCCGGATCCAGGATTTAAGTATAATTTGGGTAAAAGCTACTGGGGCAGTATAGGCGAGACCCTGGCGGACAAGCTGAATGCATGGCCGGAGCGTTTATCGGCCCTGGTGCTGCAGGACATGGTAGGTGGGCCGGGGTTTGAGCACTGGCTGCAGAATCCGGCAGGAGAGTATCCGGTCGGTCTGCTGCAACCGGAGGCAGCAACGGCTATCGGAGCACAGACGCGGACAGTCACGATGTCTGCTGAGACCGCAGGCAAACAACTGCGCGTCCACCCGGAGCTCCAGGCCGGAGATTACGTCATGGTCCAGCGCGCCATAGACAACGGCGAGGTTATCCAGGACGGCAAGCACCACCTTATCTACATCCTGGATCAGGATGGTTACGTGACCGTCGTCAAGTCAACGCGTACCGGGCAAACGATATGGCTGGTGAGTTTTCGGAGATTGAGCAGCGACGAGGCAAAAAAAGACCGGGAATTACTGCGGCTGCGGAAAAAAAAATAAGGCATGCGGTGAGGCCCCCCACCCGCTTACGCGGAAACCTCACATAGCCCGCCCTGTTACCAGGGGGTACGGCCGGGAGAATCTTACCGTGTCACGCATGCCTGATGGAAATATAGGTCTTTTTTGACCAAAAGTCAAAAAAAGCCCAAAAACGGCCTTTAAATCAAAAGCACACACGGAACGGTTCATGACACGGGCAAAGTGCCCGTCGTTAAATACAGGAAACTCTAAACGTGTTTTAAAAACGGTTGGTGATAAGTGAGCGGACTCCTTTTTGAGTGGCATAGCGATGAGCTTGAAAAGCAGTTGAACCGGGTCGCCGGCCGGATAGGTAATGCAGAAATGCTGCGCCTGGCCGGGGCCATTGTCAGGGAGTCGGTCCGCACCAACTTTGCAGCCGGTGGCCGGCCGCGAAAATGGAAACGGCTCAAGACGCGGCAAGGACAGCCGTTGCGTGATACCGGCAGGCTGCAGAACTCGGTCACCAGCAAGGTATCCGGCAATGTCGTGTACGTCGGGACCAATGTCGTCTATGCGGCGGTCCCCCAGTTTGGAGCGAAGAAGGGATCATTTGGTGAGTTTGTTGTTTCCGTGGCCGCACATGACCGAACCGCAAAGACAGGAAAGCAGTACATGGTCCGGGCGCACAGCCGCAGAGTACGACTCCCAAGGGGGAACATTCCGGCCCGGCCATTTCTACTGGTCCAGGATGAGGACCGAGTTGAAATAGAGGCCGTTTCCGCCCGTTACATCATCAAGGGGAACCAATGATCATTGAGGTAAAGCGATGAAAAAATTCTATACCATCACCGCCGCCCTGGGGGCGGATGGTGAAAAAGGCGATCTGCCGGACTGGTATCTGCTCTTTGCGGCCGGAGAGAACGAAGTCGAGGGAGAGGGCACCTACCTTGTGGATGAGACGGCCTGGAAGATTGTTGAGGCCAGGTTGAACCGGCGCGGAGTCGATGTTGTGGTTGATTACGAACATCAGACGGTCGGCGATACCAAGGCCCCGGCCGCAGGATGGGCAAGGCAATGGCGCTGGACTGAAGCCGGGATCGAGGCCAGAATCCGATGGAATGAAGAGGCCAAAGGGTATTTGGCAAAGCAGGAGTACCGCTACTACTCGCCGGTTTTCATGGTTCGGAAGAGCGACAAACGGCTGGTCGGGATCCATTCCATTGCCCTGACCAATGCACCAAAGACAAATAATATTCAACCGCTGCTGGCCAAGCTGGGAGCACAACTACAAACGGAGGAAAATATGGACTTTCTAAAAAGAGTCATTGCAAAACTTGGCCTGAGCGAGAACGCCACCGAAGAGGACGTGTTGACTGCGCTGGCCGGGTTAAAAGAAAAAAAGGTCGAGGCAAAGGAGGTGATCCCGGCCGAAGTGATCAGTGCCCTTGGGGTTCAGTCGAACGACGTGTCAACCGTTGTTGCCTCAATCAATGTGTTGAAACAGGAAACAAAGACCATGGTGTCCAAGGCTGACTTTGAGGCTCTGCAGGCTAAAATTGCCCGGCGGGACAGCAAAGAGGCCGTTGCCGCTGCCCTTGCAGCTGGCAAAATAACCCCGGACCAGCAGGAATGGGCGGCGAAATATGCCGGGCG